>JANRJF010000202.1:0-13713 GCA_033764095.1 Deltaproteobacteria bacterium
GCCGATGCCCTCGCGCTCGACGGTGACCAGCGCGGTGGCCGCCTGGAACGGCATGCGCACCTGCAGGCGCGCGGTGTCGCCGGGCTCGACCTCGCGGCGCTCGGGCAGCACGTCGATGCGGTCGCTCGCCTTGACGCTGAAGCCGAGCTCGTCGTCGCCGGGGATGTAGGCCGACGCGTACGCCGAGGCCGGCCGCTCGTCGGGGTCCTTCACCGTCGCCTGCACGACGATCTCGCCGCGCGCCGGCGCCGCGGCGCGACAGGTGAAGATGCCCTGCGCGTCGGTCTGCCCGTGGCACAGCTCGCCGGCGGCGGCGGTCTCCTCGACGTGCTCGTAGGTGTAGAAGCCGCCAACCAGCCGCTTGCGGTGCGAGAAAGTCCTGCGGGTGAACGCGTCGAGCTGCACACGCGCCCCCGCCACCGGCTTCAGGCTGGTGTCGAGCACCACCACCCTCGCCTCGATCGAGGATTCCCCCGGTTGCGAACTAGCCGCCGGGGTCTCCCCCCTTTGCAAAAGGGGGGTCGGGGGGGATTTCCCGGCGGATTTCTCCTCCTCATCCCCTCCCACCCAGCGCTTCACCTCGATGCCGGGAATCAATCCCGCCGGCCACAGCGCGGCGGTGGCGGCGGCGGTCTGCGTCTCGCCGTTCGGATCGCGGTACTCGGCCTCGACCAGCAGCTCACGCGGCGTGGTGAGCAGCGGCAGGTCGGTGATCTCGGTGCGCGCCGTGCCGGCGGCGTCGAGCACCAGGTCGCGCTTCTGCTTCACCGCCGGCGCCGTCTGCTCGTCCGACTCCTCGCTCTCGTCGGAATCGCTGGAGCGCTCGACGCCGACCTCGACCGGGCCGTTGGCGAAGATGAAGTTCTCGAACGCCTCGTTCTCCGGCAGGCGGCGATCGCGCACCTGCGCGCGCACCACCACCGGCTGATCGGCGGCCGGGCCGCCGGCGAGATACTGCACGGCGACGTCCACCGGCGCGCTGGTGGCGCCGACCAGCGGCGTCGCCGGCAGCTGCACGGTGCCCTTCATCAACGGGACGCGGAACTGCTCGACGCGGAAGCCGCCGGCGTCGAGCGTGTCGTCGTCCGACTTCACCAGCTGCACGTCGTAGGCGCCGAGCTTGGCGGCGGCGGGGATCTGCCAGGTCGCCTCGGCCATGCCGTTGGCGTCCCAGCTGATCGGCAGCTCGAAGCGGTCGTTGGTGGCGAGATGGCGCACCACCGCCTTGGCCGGGCGGTCGGCGTCCGGTACCGCACCGAATCCGGCCAGCGTCTGGCTGCGCAGGACGTACTTCATGTGCACGGTCTCGCCGGCGCGGAACAGCGAGCGGTCGAAGATGGTGTGCGCCAGCAGCGGCGCGTCGTAGCCCTCCGACGGCAGGTTGAAGCGCCACGACTCGATGCCCTGGTCCCACGACGAGTGCACGAAGCTGAGGTCGCCGCTGGTCTGCGCGGTGACGAACAGGCCGCTGTTCAACGAGGTCAGCGCGCGGTTCTGGTAGTACTCGTAGTAGTCGATGCCGGTGAAGTCCTTGAGCTCCGGCGACGGACAGCTCTTCGCCTCGTCCGGCTCGGGCAGGCCGCTGAAGCGCGCGATGCCCTGTGCATCGGTGACGCCGGTGCCGACGACGCTGCCGTCGCACTGCTGCACGGCGACGCGCGCGCCGGCGACCGGTTCGGCGTCGTCGAGTGTCGTCACCCATACCAGTGCGTTCTCGCGCGCCCATTTGAGATGCACGGCCAGGTTGGTGACCAGCGCGCCGGCCGGCACGTACATCGGGCCGGCGCCGTCCATCAGCGAGTCGCCGAGGCGCGGGCTGGTCAGCTCGACCAGGTAGAAGCCGGGTGCCGGCAGCGGCAGGCCGACCACCTGCATGGTCTGCGCTCCGTCCGGCTGCGGCAGCGTGAAGCCGCTCGGCGTGTTGCCGGCGGGGAGATCGTCGAAGATCGAGCGGTCGCGTTTCGCCTCGGCGAGGCGGCGCAGCCAGGGCAGCAGCTCCTCCGGCTGGTCGACCCGCACGCTCGATCCGGTGAGGCGGGCGTAGAGGTCCGACAGCTTGGCGCGCCACTCGGTCGGGCGCTCGGCGGTGGTGCGCAGCTGCCGGCCCTTGGTGTCGGGATCGAGGTTGCGGATGGTCACCGGCAACGCCGGCTCGGCGTGCGATTCCAACAGGCCGAAGCGCGCGGCGAACTTGGCCAGCGGCGGGAACGGAGCCGTCTTCGCGGTCAGCGGCGCGTCGCTCGTCAGGCTGCGACCGGCGTCGTCGTGCAGGTCGGCGGGCAGGGTGACGGTGAAGGTCGCCGAGGGCGGGAAGGGCGGCGCGAACTCCAGGTAGGTGACCGAGTCGGACGGATCGTCGGGCTCGACCGGCGCGCGCGCCGTGCCGTCGGCGCTGGTGAGGCGCACGGCGCTCGCCTGCGCCCACGCCACCGGCGCGCTGAAGCGCAGGTTGATGGCGGTGAGCGGAATGCAGTCGGCCTTGGCGTTCTCGCGCTGACAGCTCACCTCGACGCCGAACTTCGGCCGCGTCGCGAACTCCAGCACCTGTTCGCTGTCGGTGGCGACGCCGGCCGGGCTGACGATGCCGGCGCCCCAGACGAGGCGGATCTTGGTCGCGTCGGGAAAGGTCTGGCGGGCGCGCAGCACGACGTACGGGCCGCTCGGCTTCAGCCAATAGGGCAGGCCGGCGACGATCTGCTCGCGCTCCGGGGTGGCGATCAGCTCGACGCCGACGCGCTGCGCCAGGCCCTCGACCTCGAAGGCGGCGTGCTGCGCCACCGACTCCGGCGTCGCCTCGCCATCGAGCTCCAGCACGAAGGCCTGTTGTGCGTCGATGCGCTCGTCGCCGTCGCCGGGGCGCGACGACTCGATCGCCGGGCCGCCGGTGGTGAAGTCGAAACGCAGCTGGCCGGTCACCGGCTTGCCGGCGCGATCCTTCAGTCCCGGCGCGAGCGTGAACGAGCAGGCGATGCCGCCGGGCAGATCCTTCTCGAAATCGAACGCCCAGGTGCGTGGGTCGACCCAGCGGCCGCTGCCCGCCACCGGGCACTGCACGCTGAACGGCGGTGCGACGGCGCGCAGATCGCCGAACGGCACCATCGGCGCGGAGAACACCGCCACCGCCTGGCGCACCTCCTTCACCGGTCCCTGCGGCGTGAAGCGCTCGATGGTCGCGGCGCCGGCGACCGCCGGCGCGAGTAGCACGCAGCCCACGACGAGCCACTGGGTCAACCACCGCATCCGAGTCATCGAGCCTCCCGCGCGCACCACACGATGCCGACTTGTCTACCGGGCCGCGACCGACCGCAAGCCGGCGCCGCGGCAACCGACACAGCCGGCCGACCGTCCGCTCGACGGGCGCTTTCGACGGCTCGCCGGGCAGTGGCTTCCGACTCGCGGCCGGCTTCGTATAGACGTTCGGGTTCATGGCCGAAAAACCCGAAGTCCCGGTGAAGACCAAGGTCCTCTACGGCCTGGGCGAGCTGGGCGTGAACCTCAAGAACGAGACGGTCAACCGCTACCTGCTGTTCTTCTACGCCGACACGCTGCGCGTCTCGCCGACCGCGGTCGGCCTGATGATGCTGCTCGGCAAGGCGTGGGATGCGATCACCGATCCCGCCATGGGATACGTCTCCGACACCACGCGCTCGCGTTGGGGGCGGCGGCGGCCGTACGTGCTGGCCGGCGCGATCCCGATGGGCGTCTGCTTCTACCTGCTGTTCGCGCCGCCGTTCGGCCTCGAGTCGGGCGGGCTGCTCGTCTACCTGCTGCTGATGAGCCTGGCGCTCTACACCTTCTTCACCGTCTTCACCGTGCCCTACCTGGCCTGGGGCGCGGAGCTGGCGCGCGGCTACCACGAGCGCACGGCGGTGGTGCAGATCCGCTCGCTGTGCGGACTGGTCGGCGGCATCGTCGGCGCCTCGCTGCCGCTGGTGCTGGTCGGCATGTATCCGGGCGATGCGCGCGGCGGCTTCGCCAGCATGGCGCTGATCCTCGGCGTCGCGGTCGCCGCGGCGGCGTTGGTGCCGGGGCTCACCGTGCGCGATGCCGGGCGCGACAAGCTGCCGGTGGCGAGCTTCACGCACTTCCTCAGCGGATTGACCAACACGTTCGCCAATCGCGACTTCCGCGTCATCTTCATCACCTTCTGTCTGATGACCGTCTCGGCGGCGATGGGCACCGCGATCCAGCTGGTGGTGGTGAAGTACCGGCTCAACATGGAAGCCGAGTTCCCGCTGCTGGCGCTCACCTTCGGGCTCGCCTTCGCCGCCTCGTTCCCGCTCTGGTTCGGGCTGTCGCAGAAGATCGGCAAGCCGCGCGCGATGCTGTTCGGGCTCAGCCTCGGCGTCGTCGCGCCGCTCGGCTGGGTGATCGTGCAGCCCGGCCAGGTGGGCGCCATGCTGGTGTTCATGATCGTCGCCGGGGTGGTGACCGGCTCGCTGACGCTCGCCGCCTCGCAGGCGATCGACGTCGTCGATCTCGACGAGCTGCTCACCGGCGAGCAGCGCGCCGGCGCCTATTTCGGCATCTGGGCCTTCGGCCTCAAGCTGGCGACCGCGATCGGCCAGTTCCTCGGCGGTCTGCTGCTCGACTTCGTCGGCTACGCGCCCGGCGCGCCGCAGGATGCCAACACGCTGTGGTGGCTGGTGATGCTGGTCGGCCCGCTGCAGAGTGTCGTCACCCTCGCCGGCCTGCTGGTCTTCCGCCGCTTCCGCTTCGAAGCCGCGGACGTCGCGGCGGTGCAGGCCGCGCTGGCGGCGCGGCGGGCGGAGGCGTGAGAAGAAGGCTGTTAGGCTGCTAGGCTGTTACGCTGTTAGGGGAAGACAGCGCTTGAACTCCGCGCGGACTTCTTCCCCCTTAACAGCCTAACAGCGTAACCGCCTAACAGCCTTCCCCATGCTGTCGTTATGCTGTCGTTCACCATCCCTTTTTCTTCCCCTGACAGCCTAACAGCGTAACCGCCTAACAGCCTTCTTCATGCTGTCCTTCACCATCTCCTCCGCTCTCGCGGCGCCGCGCGACGCGGTGTGGGCGCGGGTTGCGACGATGGCGGGGGTGAACGACGAGCTGGCGCCGTTGGCGCGCATGACGCATCCGCGCGAGGCGGCGGCGCAGTCGTTGGAGCAGGTGCCGCTCGGGCAGCCGGCGTTCCGCAGCTGGGTGTTGCTGTTCGGCGTGCTGCCGGTCGAGTACGACGACCTCACCATGGTGCAGATCGAGCCCGGCCGCGGTTTCCGCGAGGAGTCGCCGCTGCTCACCCAGCGGTTGTGGATCCACGAGCGCTGGCTGGAGGATCTCCCCGGCGGCTGCCGGCTCACCGATCGCCTGACCTTCGAGCCGCGCCTGGCGCTGCTCGGCCCACTGCAGCAGATCGTCTTCCGCTTCTTCTTCGGCCATCGGCATCGCCGATTGCGGCGCCGGTTTGGTCGCCTGTAGCTGGCGGCTCTCAGCTGTCAGTCAGTCGGAGCAATTCGATTTGGTTGCTTCTGACTTCCCTGACGACCGCTGACAGTCGATGCTCATTGATCCGACTCCGGCTGAGAGCTGACGGCTGTAAGCTGAAAGCTCTCTGGCCGCGAGCTGAACGCTGTCGGCCGACAGTGTCTTGTCAGAAGGCGAAAATTAGGCGAAAACGACCGCGTGCCGTCCGCTCGCGACCGCCTTGCCGCCCTCAAGCTGCCCGGAACCATCCAGTTCGGCGCCGTGCCGCGCGAGCCGGTGCGGCGCCTGCCGACCGGCATCGCGGCGCTCGATGACCTGCTCGGCGGCGGCTTCCCGCGCGGTCATCTGAGCGAGATCGTCGGCCGCCCCTGCAGCGGCCGCACCTCGGTGCTGCATGCGCTGCTCGCCGCCGCCACCCGCGCCGGCGAGGTGGCGGCGCTGGTCGATCTCGCCGACGCGCTCGATCCCGCCTCGCTGGCCGCGGCCGGGGCGGTGCTGGAGCGCGTGCTCTGGGTGCGCCCGCCGTCGGCGCGTCTGGCGCTGCAGTGCGCCGAGCTGATCCTCGCCGGCGGCGGCTTCGCCATCGTCGCGCTCGACCTCGACGCGCCGCCGCATGACGAGCCGCGCGCGCGTCCCCGCATCAGCCGTGCCGCCTGGCCGCGCCTCGCGCACGCCGCGCGCCGCGCCGGCGCTGCCACCATCCTGCTGGCGCCGTACCGCCTCGCCGGCGGCGACGCCGCCCTGGCGCTGACGTTGACGCGCCGCCACGCCACCTGGGACGCCGGACTGTTCGAGGGCCTGACGACCGCTGTCGAGCTGACGCGCAATCGGTTCGGTCCGCAGCAGCGTCGTGCGTTGCTGCAACTCGGTGAGCAGCTAACGGCGCTCAAGGGAGTGGTGGTGCGGCGGTTGGCGATCCAGCGATGAGCGATGAGCGACGAGCGATGAGGAGGAACGATGACGACCGCCGTCCGCCGCTTCGAGGATCTGATCGCTTGGCAGAAAGCGCGCGCGCTGACTCGGGCGATCTATCTGGCTTCGCGTGAAGGGGCCTTCGCGCGCGACTTCGAGCTCAGCCGGCAGATCCGTCGCGCGGCGATCTCGATCATGTCGAACCTGGCTGAAGGGTTTGAGCGACACAGTACGGCCGAATTCCACCAGTTCGTGGTGACGGCGAAGGGGTCCTGTGCGGAGTGTCGCTCGCAACTTTATGTGGCGCGGGACGCGGGACACTTGAGCGCAGAACAGTTCTCGTCGCTGTTCGCTCAGGCCGAGGAAGTTGGTCGCGTCGTGGGTGGCCTGCGCGCATCGATAGCGCGCCGGCGCAACGTAGCAAAGTAACCGGTTGGCGCTCATCGCTCGTCGCTCATCGCTCATCGCTCGTCGCTCATCGCTCGTCGCTCATCGCTCATCGCTTCCCATGCGCCTCGCCTGTCTCCACGTTCCCGACTTTCCGCTCGCCGCCTGCTGCCGGGCGGAGCCGGAGCTGCGCGGGGCGCCGGTGGTGGTGGCCGACGGGGCCGGGCCGCGCGCGCGCCTGGTCGCCTGTGCGCCGGCGGCGACGGCGCTCGGCATCGCGCCGGGGCTGACGGCGGCGCAGGCGCAGGCGATCGCCAGCGCGCTGGTGGTGCGGGTGGCGTCGGCCGATGCCGAGCGCGCCGCGCACGCGGCGCTGGCCGACGTCGCCTATTCGTTCTCGCCGCGCGTCGAGGACGGTGCGCCGGGCACGGTGTACGTCGACGCCGACGGCCTGACGGCGCTGTTCGCCGACGAGCGCGCGCTGGCGCAGGCGATGGCGCAGCGCGCCGCGGCGCTCGGGCTGGAGGCGCAGGTCGGCCTCGCCGGCAGCAAGATCGCCGCCGAGCTGGCGGCGCGCGACGGCGGCGGCGTCGCGGTGGTGCCGCCGCACCAGGAGTGGCAGCTGCTGGCGCCGCTCTCGATCGATCGGCTGTCGCCCGACCCCACGCTGCGCGAGACGCTGCAGCGCTGGGGCGTGCGCACGCTCGGCGGGCTGGCGGCGCTGCCGGCGAGCGGGCTGGCGACGCGGCTCGGTCCGGAAGCGGCGGCGCTGGCGCGGCGCGCGCGCGGCGAGGACGCGACGCCGCTGGTGCCGCGGCCGCTGCCGCTCGACTTCGAGGAAGCGGCCCAGCTCGACTGGGGCGTCGACGCGCTGGAGCCGTTCCTGTTCGTCGTGCGCGGCCTGCTCGACCGGCTGATCGCGCGGCTGGAGATCCGCGGCCTGGTGTGCGGCGATCTGCGCCTGTCGCTCGGCCTCGCCGACCGCGGCCGCGACGAGCGCACGGTGACGGTCGCCGCGCCGAGCAACGCGATCAAGCCGCTGCTGACGCTGGTGCGCGTGCACCTGGAGACGCATCCGCCGCGCGCCGCGGTCGAGTCGGTGCGCCTCGCCGCCATCCCCGAGCGCCTGCGCGCCGCGCAGCTCGATCTCTTCCGCCCCGCCGGCCCGGCGCCGGCGCAGCTCGCCGCGACGTTGGCGCGCCTCAACGCGCTGTGCGGCGATGCGGCCCGCGTCGGCGCGCCGGGGCTCGCCGATTCGCACCGCCCCGAGGCCCATCGCGTCGATCGGTTCGCGGTGGAGCGCGCGCCGCGCGCCGACGAGCGCTCGACGCCGAGCGACGAGCCGCGCAAAGCGCTGCGCGCCATCCGTCCGCCGCTGGCGCTGGAGGTCTTCTGCCGCCGCGATCAGCCCGACTTCATCCGTCCCGCCGGCGTCGCACCGGCGCTCGCCTGCACCGGCCGCGTCGTCTCGCTCGCCGGCCCCTGGCGCCTGCACGGCGAATGGTGGACCGCCGCCACCCTGCACCGCGACTACTACGACGCCCAGCTCAGCGACGGCGGCGTGTATCGCGTGTACTTCGACCGCCAGCAGCAGCGCTGGTTCCTCGATGGGTCGTACGACTGAACAACATTGTTCTTCGGAATTCACCACAGAGTCACAGAGGCACGGAGATGACTCAGGACAGCCATGTGACCGAGGTGATCATCGGTGGCGCCATCGAGGTGCACCGAGCGCTGGGGCCAGGGCTGCTGGAGAGCGTGTACGAGGAATGCCTGGCCATGGAGCTGAAACTGCGCGGCATGCGATTCGAACGGCAACGTCCGGTTACGCTGGAATACAAAGGTCATCGTCTCGGAGTGGATTTGCGCATCGATCTGTTGGTCGAGGACTTGGTGATCGTCGAGTTGAAGGCGGTCGAGAAGCTGTCCCCGATCCATGATGCACAGCTCCTCACCTATCTCCGCCTGACGCACCGATCTCTGGGACTCTTGATCAATTTCAATGTCCCGCTCCTGAAGGACGGGCTGCGTCGACTCCGCCTCTGAGCGTCTTTCTCAGTGTCTCTGTGCCTCTGTGGTGAATGTCCTGGATGGACTACATCGAGCTGCACGCCCGCAGCGCCTTTTCCTTCCTCGCCGGGGCGTCGCTGCCGGAGGACCTGGTCGCGCGGGCGGCGCAGCTCGATTACGGCGTCATCGCCTGCGGCGATCGCGACGGCGTCTACGGCGCGCCGCGCTTGCATCAGGCGGCGGTGAAGGCCGGCCTGCGCGCCATCGTCGGCTGCACGTTGAGCATGGCCGGCGGCGGCGCGCTCTACGTGCTGGTCGCCGAGCGCGCCGGCTATCGCAACCTCTGTCGCCTGCTCAGCGACAGCACGCTGCGCGCGCCGAAGGGCGAGTCGGTCGTCAGTTGGGAGGACTTTGAAGGGCGCAGCGAGGGGCTGATCTGTCTGACCCGCGAGGTGGCCTGGCTGCCGCGTCTGCAGCGCCTCTTCCCGCGGCGCTGCTACGTGGATCTCCAGCGCCATCTCGATCCCGCCGAGGAGCGCGCGAACCGCGTCCTCATCGCCGCCGCCGAGCACCACGGCGTGCCGCTGGTGGCGACCAACGACGTGCGGCATGCGACCGAGGACGCGCGGCCGCTGCTCGACGTGCTCACCTGCCTGCGCCAGAAGACCACGCTCGACGCCGCCGGGCGGCGCCTGCTCGCCAACGCCGAGCGCCATCTCAAGCCGGCGCGCGCCATGGCGGCGCTGTTCCACGATCGGCCCGAGGCGCTGCGCAACACGCGGCGCATCGCCGAGCAGTGCGGCTTCACGCTCGCCGACCTCGGCTATCGCTTCCCCGACTATCCGCTGCCGGCGGGCGCGACGATGGACGGCTTCCTGCGCGATCTCACCTACGCCGGCGCGCGCCAGCGCTATCGCCGCCTGACCGCGCGCGTGCGCCGCCAGCTCGACCACGAGCTCGCCGTCATCGCGCAGCTCGGCCTGGCCGGCTACTTCCTCATCGTCTGGGACATCGTGCGCTACTGCCGCGAGGCGCGCGTGCTGGCGCAGGGGCGCGGCTCGGCGGCCAACTCGGCGGTCTGCTACGCGCTCGGCATCACCGCCGTCGATCCGATCGGCATGGAGCTGCTGTTCGAGCGCTTCCTGTCGCCGGAGCGCGGCGAGTGGCCGGACATCGACATCGACCTGCCGAGCGGCGAGCAGCGCGAGAAGATCATCCAGTACGTCTACCGGCGCTACGGCGAACGCGGCGCGGCGATGACCGCCAACGTCATCACCTACCGGACGCGCAGCGCGGTGCGCGAGGTCGGCAAGACGTTGGGCTTCGCGGAAGCGCAGGTCGACCGGCTGTCGAAGCTGCTCAACCGCTTCGAGTTCCGCGACGATCGCGACGAGCTCGCCGTGCAGCTGCGCGCCGGCGGCGTCGATCCCGACGCGCCGCGCGTGCGCCTGCTGGTCGACCTGGTGGCGCGCATCCAGAACCTGCCGCGCCATCTCGGCCAGCACTCCGGCGGCATGGTCATCGCGGCCGGCCGGCTCGACGACGTCGTGCCGCTCGAGCCGGCGGCGATGCCGGGGCGCGTCGTCGTGCAGTGGGACAAGGACGACTGCGCCGACCTCGGCATCATCAAGGTCGACCTGCTCGGCCTCGGCATGATGGCGGTGCTGGAGGAGACCATCCCGCTGATCAAGCGGCACGAGGGGGTCGAGGTCGACCTCGCCCACCTGCCGCCCGACGACCCCGCCACCTACGAGATGTTGCGCCGCGCCGACACCATCGGCGTCTTCCAGGTCGAGAGCCGCGCGCAGATGGCGACGCTGCCGCGCCTGCGGCCGGAGAAGTTCTACGACCTGGTGGTCGAGGTGGCGATCATCCGCCCCGGCCCGATCGTCGGCCAGATGGTGCATCCGTTCCTCGACCGCCGCCGCGGCCGCGCGCCGGTCACCTACGCGCATCCCGACCTCGAGCCCATCCTCAAGCGCACCTACGGCGTGCCGCTCTTCCAGGAGCAGCTGCTGCGCATGGCGATGGCGCTCGCCGACTTCAGCGGCGGCGAGGCCGAGGAGCTGCGCCGCGCCATGGGCTTCAAACGCTCGCTGGCGCGCATGCGCGAGATCGAAGCGCGCCTGCGCTCCGGCATGACCGCCAAGGGCATCACCGGCGCAACCCAGGACATGATCGTCAAGAGCATCACCTCGTTCGCGCTCTACGGCTTCCCCGAATCGCACGCCGCCAGCTTCGCGCTGCTCGCCTACGCCTCGGCCTACCTGCGGCGCCACCATCTCGCCGCCTTCACCTGCGCGCTGCTCAACAACTGGCCGATGGGTTTCTACCACCCCGCCACGCTGGTGAAGGACGCCCAGCGCCACGGCCTGCACGTGCTGCCGGTGGACGTGACGCGCTCCAGCGTGCGCTGCACGCTGGAGCAGGCTGTTGGGGCGGAGGCTGTTAGGGGGTTAGGCTGTTACGCTGTTAGGGGGGTGGAATCGGAATCGGAACAAGACTCCGAACCCCTAACCGCCAACAGCCTAACAGCTAACAGCCTGTTCCTCCGTCTCGGCTTCAAGTACGTCGCCGGCCTGCGCGAAGAAGCGGCCGAGCGCATCATCGCGGCGCGGGCGCTTGCCCCCTTCACGTCAATTGACGACGTGGCGATTCGCTCCGGGTTGCGCGACGACGAGGTGCAGTCGCTGGCGCATGCTGGCGCCTTTGCGGCGTTCGGGCTCACTCGTCGCGAGGCACTCTGGCAAGCAGGTGCGGTGCCGAAGGATCCGCTGTTCAAGATCCGCGATTCGATGCGTCGCAGTCATGACGGGCAGGACGTCATGCGCGATACGTCACCCGATGTATCGCGACGGACGGTCGTTCCGCGGTCTGTTGGTGTGGCGTCAGGCCATGGATCTGGCGAAGAGTTGCTATCACCTGACCAAGACGCTGCCGCGCGAGGAGCGCTACGGGCTGACGAGTCAGATCCGCCGTGCGGCGATATCGATTCCGGCCAACATCGCGGAGGGCAACGGCCGATCGACGCGCGGCGCCTACGTCAGCTTCCTGCGCATCGCCCAGGGCAGCCTGCGGGAACTGGAGACCTATCTCCTGTTCCTGATCGAAGCGGAGATGGTGCGCGCCGAAGCGGTGGAGCCGGTTCTTCAACAACTCGATTCGGTGGCGAGACTCCTGAATCGATTGATTCAGTCCCTCCAGTCCGACCCCCTAACAGCCTAACAGCCAACAGCCTAACAGCCTGCCCGTTATCCGAGATGACCGATCTCGACCGCACCCTGGCGGACTATACGTCTCTCGGCCTCACCGCCGGCCCGCACCTCCTCAAGTTCCTCCGCCCCGAGCTCGACGCGCAGGGCGTCGTGCGCATGCGCGATCTGTCCAGGCAGCGCGACGGCGCCTGGGTGAAGGTCGGCGGGCTGGTGATCGTGCGCCAGCGGCCGGGCAGCGCGAAAGGGTTCTGCTTCCTGACGCTGGAGGACGAGACCGGCATCGGCAACGCCGTCGTCACGCCCGACCTGTTCGCCGCGCACCGCGCCGTCATCCACACCGCCGCGCTGCTCGTCGTCGAGGGCCCGTTGCAGATGGTCGAGGACGTCATCCACGTCCGCGCCCGCCGCTTCACGCCGCTGCGCCTGCCCGAGCAGCAGGTCACCCAGGTCGGCCACGGCTACCGCATGCGCGTCACGCCGCAAGACGACGAGCCGCCGCCGCGGCTGCCCAAGTCGCACGACTTCCACTGAGCCAATGGAGGACCGATGCCGACCTCTCGCTCCGAGTCGAACCCGGTCAGCCCCTCGTTGCCGCGCGCGCCGCGCCTTCTCGACCAGGTGCGCGATGCCGCACGGACTCGGCACTACAGCTACCGCACCGAGCAGACGTACGTGGCGTGGGTCCGCCGCTTCATCCTCTTCCACGGCAAGCGCCATCCGGCGGCAATGGGGCGAGAGGAGATCGAGCAGTTCCTCTCCGCCCTCGCCGTCGATCGACAGGTGTCGGCCTCGACCCAGAACCAGGCGTTGGCGGCGATCCTGTTCCTCTACCGGGATGTGCTGCGGCGCGATCCCGGTTGGCTCGACGGCATCGTCCGCGCCAAGCGGCCGCACCGGCTGCCGGTGGTGTTGAACGCGGGCGAGGTCGAGACCCTCCTGCGCCACCTCCGCGGCGCGAGCTGGATCATGGCGATGCTGCTCTACGGCGCCGGCCTGCGCCTCATGGAGTGTCTGCGCTTGCGCGTGAAGGACGTCGACTTCGCCCGTGGCGAGCTGCTCGTCCGCGAGGGCAAGGGGGACCGGGATCGCGTCACCATGCTGCCGGCCGTGGTGGTGCCGGCGCTCGGCGAGCACCTGCGCCGCGTGCGCACGCGCCATGCCGCGGACGTCGCCGCCGGCTTCGGGCGCGTCCTGCTGCCGGACGCTCTGGCGCGCAAGTATCCCGGCGCCGATCGCGAATGGGGATGGCAGTGGGTCTTTCCCGCCTCGAAGATCGCCACCGACCCGCGCAGCGGTACGGCGCGCCGACATCATCTGCACGAGTCGGTTCTGCAGCGCGCCGTGCGCGCCGCCGCGCGCGCCGCCGGCCTCACCAGACCGGTGGGGCCGCATACGCTCCGGCACTGCTTCGCCACGCACCTGCTCGAAGCCGGCTATGATATTCGGACCGTCCAGGAGCTGCTCGGCCACCGCGACGTCAGCACGACGATGATCTACACCCACGTCCTCAATCGCGGCGGCCGCGCCGTCCAGAGCCCCGCCGACCGCCTCATCGGCCCACCGCCCGCAGCGGTGATAGGCAGCGCGAACGCGCCGCCTATCACACCTCATCCACATGATGTCTCCCCGCTGACTATGCCGTTGAAGCAGCGCCAATTCCGGACTACGAAGCGGCCATGACCAGCCTGGCGTTCGCTGCAGATCCACGCGGCCTTTCCCAATTCCAATCGGCCGCCTAATTCTCGTT
>JANRJF010000203.1:0-16810 GCA_033764095.1 Deltaproteobacteria bacterium
GCCAGGTCGGCGTCGCCGAGCCGAAACCAGTCGTGCGCGTAGTAGCGCTGCAGGGCGCCGAGCGCGGCGTGTGTGTCGCCGGCCAGGCCCCAGCCGAGCGGGCCCTCACGGCCGGCGAGCGTGTAGACGACGGTATCGAGGTCGGGCGAGACGTGCAGCCCGAAGAAGGTGTCGTCGTCGGCGGTGTTGCCGATGATGGTGAGCGGCGGGCGCTTACGAAGCGAGTACAGGCCCCGCAGGAACCGCGCCGCGCCCACTCCGCCAGCCAGCACTACGACCCGGTTGCGTCTGGCCGTCCGCTGCGATGTGCCCATAGGTCGTCGTCCGTTGCACCGGCCGGCGGCCGGCGCCCTCGATCAGGGCGCGGATGTCCGCCTCCGGCAGGTACTCGCCGAAGTCGGCGCCGGCGGCCTTGGAGATCGACTCCTCCATCAGCGTGCCACCGAAGTCATTGCATCCCGCCGCCAGGGTCAGTTGGGCGAGCTCGGTCCCGAGCTTCACCCAGGAGGTCTGCAGGTTGTCGATCCAGCCGCGCAGCATGAGGCGCGCGGTGGCGTAGACGCGCAGGTCGAGCAGGCCGACCGGCGGCGGGGTGACCAGGCCCTTGGCGTAGAGCTGGGTCAGCGTGTGGATGAAGCGCAGCGGCACGAACTCGGTGAAGCCGCCGGTGCGCTTCTGCATGTCGCGCAGCAGCGCGATGTGGCGGGCGACGTGGCCCATGGTTTCGACGTGGCCGTACATCACCGTCGAGCTGGAGCGGACGCCGAGCTCGTGCGCGGCGGTGATGATGTCGATCCAGGTGCGCACGTCGACCTTCTTGTGACTCAGCACCTCGCGCACGTCGTCGTCGAGGATCTCGGCGGCGGTGCCCGGCACCGTGCCGAGCCCGGCGTCGCGCAACATGGCGAGGTAGTCGCGATAGGTCATGCCGGTGCGGCGCGCGCCGTACATGACCTCCATCGGCGAGAAGGCGTGGACGTGCAGCTGTGGGAAGCGCGTTTTGATCGCGCGCAGCAGGTCGCGATAGAAGAACGCGTCGGTCTCCGGGTTGATGCCGCCCTGCATGCAGACTTCGCTGGCGCCGCGGTCGACGGCATCCTGCACCTTGACCAGCACGTCGTCGATCGAGTGGTTGTAGGCGCTGGCGTCCTTGCGGTGCACGGCGAAGGCGCAGAACTGGCAGCCGACGAAGCAGACGTTGGTCCAGTTGATGTTGCGGTTCACCACGTAGGTGACGACCTCGCCGACGTCGGCGGCGCGCGCCGCGTCGGCGGCCTTCACCAGTGCGACCAGGTCGTCGCCCTCGAGACCGAGCAGCGCCTCGCCGTCCTCGGCGCTCAGCTCGCCGCCGTCGAGCGCCAGCGTCAGGCGCCGCGCCGTCGCCGGCGTGGCGGCGGCGAGCAGCTGCTCGAGCGAGCGCGGATCCTGCACGACGGCGCGCACGTCATCCCACATGGTCGACTCCTTCCCGGTCGCGCAGCGTGCGCGCGCGTTCGGCGAGCGCCGCGTCCACCCATCCGCCGGCGTCGAGATACTCGTCATAGACCGGCAGGCGCGGCCGCAGCGTGAAGCCCGCCTCGTCGCAGGTTGCGGCGAGCGCCTGCACCTGCGGCCAGGGAGCCTCCGGATTGACGTAGTCGAGCGTCAGCGGCGAGATGCCGCCCCAGTCGTTGATGCCGGCGTCGAGGAACAGCCGGTGGTCGTACGGGCTCAGGTTGGGCGGCGCCTGGATGTTCATGTCGGGCAGCAACAGGCGGGCGACCGCGATGGTGCGCGCAACGGCGAGGCTCTCCGGCTCCGGCGCGCTGGCCATCTTGGTGGTCGGCTTGGCGCGGAAGTTCTGCACGATGATTTCCTGGATGTGCCCGTACGCCGCGTGCAGCTCGCCGATGGCGCGCAGGCTCGCCACTCGTTCGGCGCTGGTCTCGCCGATGCCGAGCAGGATGCCGGTGGTGAACGGAATGGCGAGCTCGCCGGCCTCGCGCAGCATGGTCAGGCGCAGGGCCGGGTCCTTGTCCGGTGCCTGCTGATGCGCGCCGCCGCGGCCGCGCAGGCGCGGGCTGATCGACTCGAGCATCAGCCCCATGCTGACGTTGAGCGGCCGCAGGCGCGCCATCTCGTCGCGCGTCATCACGCCGGCGTTGGTGTGCGGCAGCAGGCCCTCATCGAGCGACAGGGTGGCGCAGCGTTCGACATAGTCGATCGTACTCGCGCAGCCGAGCACGGCGAGCGTCTGGCGATAGCCGCGGTAGGCGCGCTCCGGCTTGTCGCCGAGGCAGAGCAGCGCCTCGATGCAGCCGCGGGCGCGGCCGCGCCGGCTCCAGTCGCGCACCTCCTCGGGCAGCATCGTCCACGCCGCCGGCGAGTCGGGGTCCTGGCGGAAGGTGCAGTACGAGCAGCGGTCGAGACAGAGGTTGGTGATCGGCAGGAAGACCTTGGGCGAATAGGTGACGGTGCGGCCTTTGCGGGCGGTGCGCACGTGCCCGGCGACGGCGAGCAGCGCCGGCGTGTCGGCGTCGGGCAGATCGATCAGCTGGCGGGCGGCGTCGTCGTCGAGCGCGACGCCGGCGAGCGCGCTGTCGAGTGCCGCGCGCGCCGGCCGATCGAGACCAGCCAGGCGCGCCGGGGCGCGTTCAGCCGCAGGCGTTTCGTGCATACGCGGGCGCCGCCATCGACCCGGTCACCTTAGAGAGCGCCCTCCCGGCGAGTCAAGGTGAGGGACGGCGCCGGCGCGTCGGAGCGCGGTCAGTCGGCGTCGTGGTTGACGACGGTGGCACTGCGCTCGTCGACCAGTGCGCCGGTGAGCGTGGCGTCGAGCGCGGCGCCATCGGCGACGCGGAAGCTGAGCAGCAGCACGGCGCCCTGTGAGGCTGCCAGCCGCGCGCCGCTGGCCAGGCTGATCGAGATGCGCCCGTCGTCCTCGTGCGTCGAGATCAGCGCGTCCTCGGCGACGCCGGTCGGGCGTGCGGTCATCAGCTGCGCGACGCTCGGGTCGTAGTCGAGGCGCAGGTCGAGCGCCTGGAAGTCGTCCGCCGACTGCACGTAGATCGGGATCCGTACCAGGCCGCCGCGGCTCAGGCGCGGGAGGCCCGCGTGCACCCTGGCGCCGCTGCCGGCGCTGCGCTGCAGCGCCGCGCCGCCGCTGTTCCAGTTGCCGGTACAGTCGCCGAGCAGCATGGCGGTGAAGTTCTGATTCGTCACCGTCGCGCTGAGCGGGTTGAAGGCGATGCCGCCCGGCTGGCAGGTGCCGCCGCCGACCACCGGCTGGATGAGCTGCTGGTTCGGGACGATCGAGGGGGCTGGGGTGAAGAGCCAATCCGACTGGCACAGTGTCGCGACCGGCAGGCGGCCGATGACGCCGGCGCTGAGGCGCAGGATGTTCACCGCGTCGAGCGAGCTGAGCGTGCCGTCGCCGGTGGTGTCGCAGGCGAGGCGCTGCTGCGCCGTGAAGCTGGCGGTGCCGGCGATGACCTGCAGCACGCGGGCCGCGTCGAGCGAGCTGACGGCGCTGTCGAAGCCGCCCTGTCGGGAGGGGCGGATGGTCCAGTTGCCGGTCGGCAGGGTGACGCTGTAGTCGCCGCGCGAATTGGTCTCGGCCGAGGCCTGGCCGGCGCCGCTGAAGCTCATGCTCACCGCCGGCACGTCTCCCTTGGCGCCCATGTAGTAGGAGATGCTGCCGGCGACGCCGACGTTCTGGCTCGCCGGAGTGGTGGCGGTGGTCGGGGTTTTGGTCGGCGTGGCGGGGATCGAGGTCGGCGTGCGGGTGGGGGTGGGTGACGGCAGCGCCGAGCCGAGGTCGAGATCGACCAGGCGGACGCGCTTGTCGAAGTCGGAGTTGACGAACAGCAGGGTGCCGCTCGGATCGACGGCAACGCCCGAGATGCTGTTGAACGACGCCGAGGTGGCCGGCCCACCGTCGCCGGCGAAGGTCTTGAGGCCATTGCCGGCCACCGTGGTGATCACCGTGTTCGTCGGATCGATCATGCGGACGCGATAGACGCCGCTGTTGACGACGAACAGGCGGCCGGCGGCATCCAGGCTCAGGCCGGTCGGATAGCTCAGGCGCGCCGTCGAGGCGGCGCTGCCGTCGCCGCTGAAGCCGGCCAGGCCGGAGATGCCGGCATAGCCGGTGATGATGCCGTTCGCGTCGACGCGGCGGATGCGCTGGTCGTTGAGGTCGGAGACGTAGAGCACGCCCGCCGCGCTCACCGCGACGTCGTACGGGGTGCGCAGCGTCGCGTTGGTCGCCGGGCCGCCGTCGCCGCCGTTGCCCGACTGGCCGGTGCCGACGACGGTGGTGATGATGCCGTTCGACACCATGCGGACGCGATAGTTGTCGCTGTCGGCGATGAACAGGCGGCCGCTTGCGTCGACCGTGATGCCGTAGGGCGAGGCGAGCTGGGCGCGGGTGGCCGGGCCGCCGTCGCCGCTGCTGCCGCGCGCGCCGGTCCCGGCGACGGTCGTGATCGTGCCGTTCGGGGTGATCTTGCGGATGGCGTTGTTCGCCGTGTCGGCGACGTAGACGTTGCCCGCCGCGTCGACCGCCACGTCGAGCGGCCCGCTCAGCGTCGCGTTGAGGGCGTTGCCGCCGTCGCCGGAATAACCGCGCTCGCCGGTGCCGGCGACGATGTGGATCGTGCCGGTGTCGCCGTCGACGCGCCGCACGACGTTCTGGTTGCCGTCGGCGAAGTAGAGGTCGGGCAGGCCGCTGCCGCTCGCCGTCGCCGCGGCGCCGCGCGGATCGACGACCGCGTCGTAGGCCGCGCCGTTCTCGCTCAGGCCGCCGCCGGCATACGCGAAGATGGTGCCGTTGCTCACTCGGCGGATGCGGTTGTTGAGCGTGCGCGTCGCGTCGATGCTGGGCGCCGAGACGTAGAACGACCCGGGTGCGCTGACCGCGATGCCGTTCGGCGAAAAGAGCGTCGCGCTGGTCGCGCTGCCGCCATCGCCGCTGGTGCCCTCGGTGCCGTTGCCGGCGACGGTGCTGATGAAGCCGGTCCCCGCTTGCACCTGGCGGACGCGAAACTGCCCGCTCTCGGCGATGTAGAGGCTGCCATCGCTGGCGCTGGCGATCTGCATCGGATAGCGCAGCACGCCGAAGATCGCCGGACCGCCGTCGCCGATCTGCCCGGGGATGCCGGTGAAGCCGCCGCCGGCGATGGTGGTGATGATGCCGTTGACGACGCGGCGTACGCGGTGGCTGTTGAACTCGGCGATCAACAGGTTGCCGGATGGATCGAAGGCGACGTCGGAGATGCTCTTGAACGACGCGTTGAGGGCCGGGCCATTGTCGCCGGCGAACTCGAAGACGCCGTTACCGGCGACCGTGGTGATCACGCAGGTGGACGGCGCGCAGCCGGCTGGGCCGACCTTGCGGACGCGGTTGTTGCCGTAGTCGGCGATGTAGACGTAGCCGTCGGGTCCGACGGCGACCCCGTAGGGACTGCTCAGCGACGCCTGCGTCGCCAGGCCGTTGTCGCCGCCGTAGGACATGCTGCCGTTGCCGGCGAAGGTGGTGATCAGCCCGTTCGGGGTCACCTTGCGAATGCGGTTGTTGTTCGTGTCGGCGATGTAGAGGTTGCCGGCGCTGTCGCGCGCGACGTCGAGCGGCAGGTTGAGCGCCGCGTCGAGCGCGTCGCCGCCGTCGCCGGCGAAGCCGGCGACGCCGCTGCCGGCCACCGTCTCGATCTGGCCGCTGGCGTCGATGCGACGGATGCGGTGGTTGCGCCCGTCGGCGACGAACAGCTCGGCGGCGCTCGGGCTGCCGAGGGTCAGGCCGCGCGGATCGAGGGCCGCGTCGATGGCCGGGCCGCCGTCGCCGACGCCGGCGCCGACGTAGGTGTCGATCGAGCTCGCCAGCGCCTGGCCGCCGAGGCTCAGCATGAGCACCAACGCCACGACCGCCGGGCGCGCCGGCCGCGACCGGTGCCGCGACGCCGACGTCACCGGGCCACCGTGCGTCTTGGGGTTCGGGGAGAGTTCAATTCTTCGTGGGAATACTAGAAGCGGAGGCGACGGGTCCAGCTGGCACCGTCATAAGCGCCGCACCATCTTGCCCAGTAGTGATGGTGCGCCCCGGCATATTCTTGCGCAAGAAAATAATGCGCAGAGAAATCAATCGGTTGCCTGCCCAAGCGCGGGCGGCCGGGCGCCGTCTTTGCCGGTTTGACGGGTGCCGCCGTGGCGCAATCGCCAGCGGGCGGCGGCAGCGCTCAGGCGGCGCGCGGCGTCAGTACGCGACGCACCCGCACCGCCAGGGCGCCGTCCTCGCGTTGGTGGTCGGCGACGAAGCCGCGCAGCCGAGTGAGATCCCTGGCGTCGAACAGCGCCGCGCAGCGCTCCAACAGCGCCTCGCGCAGTGCGGCCGGGAAGGGACCGATCGCCGCGTCGGGCAGCGTCGCGTCGTCGAAACTGGTCTCGACCTGTTGTGGGTCGAGCGGGGCGAGCAGCTCGCGCACCGCGGCGCAGACGCCGTCGATCTGCGCGCCGCGGATCACCTGCGGGTAGAAATGGCGATCGAGGGCGCGGCGCAGCAGCGCCTCGTCGACGTCGACGAACGACGCCACGGCGGGCAGGCCGGCGGCGTCGACGGCGTAGAGGCGCGGCTCCTCGATGGACCAGCGCCAGCTGCGCACGGCGAGTACCTCGGCGCCGGTGCGGACGCGGAACCAGCGTGTCGCCATCGGCTCCCACGGTGCCAGGTCGGTGAGGCCGCGCTCGTCGAGGCGCTGTGCCTCGCGCAGCCCGTGCGCTTCGTGCGCCTGCCGGAAGGCGATGAGGTCGGCGGCCGCCTCGGGATCGAGCTCGGGCCATGGCCCCGGGGTGCGCAGCGGCTGCAGGACGCCGCAGGACGAACAGAGCAGGAAGGCGTCGGTGGTCACGGGCGGCTCCTCACGAGTGCGGCACGGCCGGTCCGCGTGGGTCGACCGCAAACACCGGCACCGCAACGGTGAAGTGCGTGCCGCTGCCGGTCTGGCTGCGCACTCGCAGGTGGCCGCCGAGGAACTCGGTGAGCCGCGAGGCCATGCGCAGGCCGAGGCCGAGACCGCGGGCGCGGGGGGACGGCGTGATGTCGTCCACCAGTTGCGCGATGTCGGCGTTGTGGATGCCGACGCCGGTGTCGCGCACGCCGATCTCGATCATCGTGCGATCGGCCGACAGGCTGGCCGACAACGCGATCGAGCCGTCGGGAGTGAACTTCACCGCGTTGTCGATCAGCGCCCAGAGAATGCGCTCCAGCTTGTGCTCGTCGCTGGTCAGCCACAGCGCGGTGGCGTCGCCCTCGACGCTCAGCGCCAGCCCGCGCTGGCGGGCGGCGGCGGCGAACTGGCGGGCGACGCGGCGCAGCGTCTCGCGCGCGTCGAAGCTCGACAGCGTCAGCTGCAGCTCGCCGGCGTCGAGCGAGTTGAGCAGCAGCACCGTCTCGATGAGGTTGAGCAGCTTCTGCGAGTTCGCCTGGATGCGGTCGAAGGCGACGCGCTGGTCCTCGTTCAGACGGGTATGCAGCTCTTCGGTGAGGATCGAGTTGTAGCCGATGATGGCGCTGAGCGGCGTGCGCAGCTCGTGCGAGAGGTTGGCAAGGAAGTCGTCCTTGGCGCGGCGGGCGCGCTGCGACTCGCGGCGGCGCTGGACGGCGCGATGCACCAGCTCGGAGATCTGCGGGACATCGAACGGCTTGGTGACGTAGTCGAAGACGCGGTTGCGCAGGCCGCGCACGGCGGAGTCGAGCGAGGCGTACCCGGTGACGACGATGATCTCGATGTCGGGGTCGTGCCGCTTGATCTGCTCCATCACCTCGACGCCCGGCATGCCGGGCATGCGCAGATCGAGGGTGACGACGTCGATCGGCCGGGCGTGCAGGATCTCGAGCGCCTCCTGGCCGCCGGGGGCGGTGTAGACCTCGTATTCCGACTTGAACACCATGCGCAGCGACTCGGTCGGTCCGCGCTCGTCATCGACGATCAAGAGTGATGCCCGATCCATTTCCCGTCTGCCCGTCCCTTCCTCTGATCGGAGGTGGTCCACGCACAGCACCGCGCGTGCCAGGCCGACAGCGCGATCGCGTAGCAGTCGCAGGGATGCGCGGCGCGCATGGAACCTGACGTGTAAGGTTCGGGAATCGAGCCGGAATCGGCCGCTCCGTTGGGCAAAGCAGCAGATCGTGTGAAGTTCGTGGCGAAGTGGCCGTGTACAAATCCGGACCGTACACAGACAGGAAAGTGACGCAGCGGTTCAGCCGCGACGCCCGGGTGAGCGTGCCGGGCATAGCCGCCTGGACGCTGCCGGGAGCGCAGTTGCGGCCCGACCGTACCGACCCGGCTGCCGCGGTCGCGGCGCGCTGATGCCTGTCCGCCATCTGATTCCTGATGCCGCGCGCCGACGCCGATTCGCCGCGCGCGCATCGGCTCTATGGATGGCGGGGCGCGCCCTGCAATGACTGCACGGACTCGCTGCGGGGCATTGATGTCGTGCAGAGACGCGGCGCCTGGGCGTGAAATACGTCATGCGACGGCGCGCCGCAGCGGACTGGCGAGCCGCGGCGACTGGCCGTGCCGGCCGTCCGGTGCTAGGCGCAGCGCCATGGCGGATCACACGCACGGCCCCGATTGCGACCACGATCACGACCACGAGCCCGACCACGAGCACGGCATCGCGCGCATCGTGCGCATCAGCAGCGGCAGCAACGGCGGCGCTTGCGATTGCGGTGAACGGCTGCCGGAGGACTTCGCCGATCGAGTCAACCACTATCTCGACCACGGCGGGGCGCTGCTGCACGTCGGGTCGGAATCCGACCGCGATGACCAGGGGCGGTCCTGGACCCATACCGTCGCTGTGGTCGGCTTCAGCGACTAGTGCACCGTCGTCGGGATCGGATCACGCATCTGGCTGACCCCGACGTCCCTCGCCACGTCGGCGGGGCGGTACGGCGGGTGGCACCGCCCGGACGACCGCGCTGCACGCCTGCCACCTGAAGGCGAACCCCCGGCCGGAGCCCAGTCGGGCGGCGGCGGACACCCACGCGCAGACGAAGATCGGCGCAGCCGCGGCGCCCGGGCCGCGCGCGCGTACGGCGCGACCGCTGCCGATGCGCGCAGGGGAGAAGGACGGCTAGCGTCGATGGTCGAGAAACCGACGCAGCGCCTGGCGCGCGATCGCGCTCTGCATGGCGCGCGCCGGCGCCTCGGCCGACTGCACCGTGGCGGTCGCCTCGTCGTGCGCGCCGAGCGCCTGTTGCAATCCGGCGCGCGCGCGCACGCGCTGCGCATTGTCGACCAGCACGCCGATGAAATCGCCGTCGAACGCGACCGTGCATCCCGTCGCGGTCTTGAACGTCGCCGTGAAGCGGGATCCAGACGGGAGTGCCAGGTTGCCGGTGGCGCTGACCGGGTTGTCGAAGTCAGGGCCGAGGGCGATCGAGTTGACCTTGGCGGCGGTCGGGCCGGTGCGCCGCGCCTGCACGGCGACCGCGGTCCCGAACTCGTCGATCATCAGGGCGAGGACGTCCATGCCGCTGGTGACCCATCCGGCGCCGGCCGCGAACGGCTCGACGCAGGGCGGCGCGGTGGCGCCGCCGTCGTAGTTGCAGAACCGGTCGGCGCCGACCGCCTGGTTGAAGCGGTAGGGACAGCTGTCAGCCGGCGGCTCGGTTGGGGTCGGCGTCGCAGTGCGTGGCCGCCCGGTGGGCGTTACTGCCGGTCCGCCGCAGCCGTTCAGCGCCTCGTTCACCGCCTGAATCAGCTCGTTGATCTCGACCGACCCGCTGGCATCGAAGTCGGCCCGACAGTCTGCCGCCGGCGCGCGAGTCGCAGCGAGAAGCAGTGCAGTGGCAAGGAGCGCGGCGCGCAGCATCAATCAATCCCCCAAAGCCGCCAATCTATCGCCGCGCCGACGGCGAAGTCGACTCAGCACTTTCCCGTACGACGCCGAGGCATCCGGCCTACTCGCGGCCGCTGTCATGTGGGACAGCGGCCGCGGCAGTAGTCGTCACGGCGGCACAGGTGCGCCGAGCGGACCGGCCTCTGCGAGATCAGGCGCCCATTGTTGATGGCTTTGCGGGGATGGGCGGTGTGCGGAGCTGCGACCGTTCTCTCTGGCGACTCTGTGCCTCTGAGGTGATTGCGTTTGTCTCGACGGGCTAGCCGACGTCGCTCGCGTCTTCGGAGGCGATGCCGAGCTTGTCCATCTTGTACTTCAGGATGCGGCGGGTGGTGCCGAGGATTTCGGCGGCGCGCGTCTGATTGTGTTCGGCTTTTGCCAGCGCGTCGCTGATCAGCATGTGCTCGAGCTGGTCGACGGCGTCGCTGAGCGACGGCACGGTGCTGTCGGTGACCGCGGCGAGCGCGCGCAGTGGGATGGCGTCGATGCCGGCGGCGAGCGGCGGCGGCAGGTCGTCGGTGGTCAGGGTCTCGCCCTGCGAGAGGGCGAGGGCGCGCTCGACGACGTTCTCCAGCTCGCGCACGTTGCCCGGCCAGTGGTGGCGGAGCAGGCAGTCGGTGGCGGCGCGGTCGAAGCTCTTCTGCGGCAGGCCGAGGTCGCGCGCCTTCAGTTGCAGGAAGTGGCGGATGAGCAACGGCAGGTCCTCGCGGCGCTCGCGCAGCGGCGGCAGGGGGATCGCGACGACGTTCAGGCGGAAGTAGAGGTCCGGACGGAAGCTGCCGTCCTGCATGCTCTTGTCGAGGTCGCGGTTGGTGGCGGCGATGACCCGGACGTCCACCGTCACCGGTTGCGAGCCGCCGACGCGGCTGAAGGTGCCGGTCTCCAGCACGCGCAGCAGCTTGGCCTGCGTCGACGGGTTCATCTCGCCGATCTCGTCGAGGAAGATGGTGCCGCGGTGTGCGTTCTCGAAGTGGCCGAGTTTGCGTGCGTGCGCGTCGGTGAACGCGCCGCGCTCGTGGCCGAACAACTCGCTCTCCAGCAGGTTGTCGGGGATCGCGGCGCAGTTGATCGCCACCAGCGGGCCGCTGGCGCGCGGGCTGTTGTAGTGGACCGCCTTGGCGATGACCTCCTTGCCGGTGCCGCTCTCGCCGGTGAGCAGCACGGTGGTGCGCAGTGGGGCGACGCGGCTGACCGTGTCGAGCACCGTCTGCATGGCCGGCGAGCGGCCGATGACCGAGTCGAAGCTGTAGCGCTGGCCGACCTCGGAGCGCAGCGCGGTGACCTCGCGCTGCAGCGCCGCCGACTGGGCGGCGCGCTCGACCAGCAGCTGCAGCTCGTCGATGTCGAACGGCTTGGTGACGTAGTCGTAGGCGCCGGCCTTCATCGCCCGCACCGCGGTCTTCACCGTCTTGGTGGCGGTGAGCATGATCACTTCCGGGCCGTGCGGCGTCTTGGCGCGGATGCGCTCCAGCACGTCGAGCCCGTCGAGGCCGGGCATCAGGATGTCGAGCAGCACGACGTCGAACGCCTGCTGCTCGACCGCGGCGAGCGCGGCGTCGCCGGAGTCGGCGAGCGTCAGCACCGCCTGTTCCTTCAGGATGATGCGCAACGACTCGCGCACGCTCAGTTCATCGTCAACGATCAGAACGCGGGGCTGATCCATTTACCAAGACCTTCGTCGGATGTTCGGCGTCGGCGCGGCGAAAGCGGACGACGACAGTGGCCGAGCCCTCGCCGGCGACGTTCAGTTCGGCGCCGTTGCGGGAGAGCACGGTGTGGGCGATGGCGACGCCGAGCGGCGGCGCCTGGGTGG
The DNA here is from genome assembly GCA_033764095.1 of Deltaproteobacteria bacterium. Taxonomy (GTDB): domain Bacteria; phylum Desulfobacterota; class Binatia; order HRBIN30; family CADEER01; genus JBDTMT01. Next base: position 11,690 of record JANRJF010000203.1, read on the forward strand.
GATCGTTGCTGCGGTCGAGCAGTGTCGCAAGGTGATTGCCGAGGGGGTCGGCGCCGTCCGGCAGCTGGATGGTGAGCGCCGCCGGCGGCTGGAATCCGACCCGCAGCTCGGCGCCCGACGGCAGGTCGCGCGCCAGGGCGCGGACCAGGTTGCCGAGCGCATAGCCGAGTTGCTGCGGGTCACCGCTCACCGCGACGGCGGGCAGCGCGTCGTGCTCCAGCCGCAGGCCGCGCGCGCCGAGCGCGTAGCGACAGTCCTGCAGCACCGGATCGAGCAAGGTGGCGAGCGGCAGCGTCTGCGGCGCCGGCGCCTCCAGGCGGGTGAACTCGAGCAGGTTCTCCAGCGTCTGGTCGATCTGTTCGACCGCTTCGCCGGTGAGCCGCGCCACCTGCGCGTCGTCGTCACCCGGCGCCGGCGCGCGGCGCAGGTGGTGCGCGAACGTCTTCAGCGTGACGAGCGGATTTTTGAACTCGTGCGCCAGCTCGTTGATGATGAGGTCGAGCGGCTCGGCGGCGAGCGGACGCGGCGCGGTCGGCGTCGCCGTCGCCGCGCTCGCCCCGGGGCGCGGCAGCGGGCGCGGCCGCGCCCCGTCGAACAGCAGGTCGGCGGCGTCGAGGCTGGTCGCGCGCGTCAGCGCCAGGCTGCGCGCCAACACCGCTTCGAGCTCGGCCAGGTTGCCGAACCAGAGGTAGTTGGTCAGCCGCTCCAGCGCGCGCGCCGTCAGCGTCGCCGGCGCGCGCCCGAGCGCGGCGGCGAGATCGGCCGCCAGCTGACGCGCCAGCGGCGCGATGTCGTGGCTCCGCTCGCGCAGCGGCGGCAGCGGCGCGGTCAGCAGGGTGAGCTGGTAGTAGAGCGCCGGCGCGAAGCGACCGGCCTCGGTCGCGGCGGCGAGGTCGCCGACCGCGGCGCTGATCAGTCGCGCGCTACCGCCGTCGGGCCGGCGCAGCTGCCCGGTGGCGTCGAGTCCGGCCAGCAGGCGCTGCTGCGCCGCCGGGGCCAACGTCTCGACGCGGTCGACGAACACCGTGCCGACATGCCGTGTCAGGCCGCCCAAGCCGGACTCCAACTCGGCGGCATCCACCCAGGCGAGCTCGCCCTCCGTGTGCGCCGCATGAACGGCGCGCGCCAGGGCGCGTTTGCCGGTCCCCGGCTCGCCGACCAGATGCAGCGGCAGCTGACTGCGCGTCGCCTCGGCCAGCGTCAGAGCGGTCTCGGCCGGGACGAACGGTGGCTCCAGGCGGCTGCGCGCGCCCGGCCGCGGCGACGGCAGGGGGCGCGCCAGCGCGGCGCCCACCTGTTGGCGCAGCTCGCGCGGCGAGAATTGCGGCGACAGCGACGGGCCGGGCAGGGCGGCGCCGCGGCCATCCTCGACCCAGAGCACCGGACTGGCCGGCAGGGCATGCCTGGCCAGGCTCGCCGGGGCAATCAGCAGCTGCGGGGCAGCCGCATGGATGCCCTGCGACAGGTACTCATCCACGCCGGCGGCCTGGACCTCGTACTCGGCTCCGAGGAGGATCCCGACCGTCTCGCGCACGGCCGGCGAATCGTGCACGACGAGTATCCGCTGTAGCGCCAAGCCCCTGTCCTCCAACCCCTCGCCCTCGGCCGCCCCACTTCCGGCCGCGCTCAAAAATGCACATACCGGCGAGACGCAGAAAAAGTCAACGCTTTTTGCGTTTACGGCGGCGCCTGACGGGGCGCCGCCAGGTGCTTTCGGTCGGCGCCTGGCAGACCCGAACAATTTTCTTGAAAAAGTTTAGGACCGCGTGGTACCTCGACCAGTGAAGCCATTGCACGGCTGCATCTGTGGGCAGACAGATTTGCGAGACTGTGACGGTTCATTGACGGGCAGAAATCCCAGCGCCGCGCTGGAGAGAACGGCAAGCATCGAGGCAGCGATGCGAGGGTTGCCGACGCGGCGGACGAATCTAGCGTTCTTTTCGAGGGGGCTTGGTGCAGGACACGGCACGAATGCCGGCTGACGAGGCGTTGCGGAACACCGAACAGCTGGTCGCGCTGCGGCCGGACGTGTTGGGCGACGTCGAGCACGCGGTCGGCAACCTGCTGCAGCGCATGCACCACGTCGCGCGCGCCGCGCGCGACGAGCTGGGCGCCCCGGGCGAGCGGCTGCAGGCGACGCTCGACGAGCTCGAGCAGCTGCTCGGGCTGTTCTTCGATTACGTGTCGCCGGTAGCGCTGGAGCTGCGGCCGACCGCCGCCGCGCGGGTGGCGGAGAGCCTGGCGGCGCAGCTGCGCGGGCACGGCGCCGAGGTGACCATCGACACCGCCGCGGCGCCGCCGGTGCTCGCCGACCCGCGCACCCTGAGTCGCAGCTTCACGCTGCTCGGTCAGGCGGCGGCGAGCGCCTGGGATCGCCTGCCGGTGGTGATCGCGACGGCGGCCGACGCGAGCGGCGAGCGGGTCGAGCTCACCGTGCGGGCGGCATTGCCGAGCGCGCCGCTATCGGCGCCGGGCGCGCTGGCGACGGCGGTGGCGCGCCGGCTGATCGAGTTACAGGGCGGCGAGCTGATCGAGCGGCCGAACCCCGCGTGCGCCTGCGCCGTGGTGCTGCCGGTGGCGGGATGACGGCGACCGAGGCGATTGCCTACGAGCCGCGCCTGCTGGTCGTCGACGACGACCCGCTGATCCGCGACGAGCTCGAATCGCTGTTCGCCGCGCAGCCGATGCAGGTCGAGTGTGTCGCCAGCGTCGCCGACGCGATGCAGACGCTCTCCGAGCGTGAGTTCGCGCTGGCGCTGGTCGACGTGCGCATCGGCGGCGGCGATGGCATCGCGCTCACCAAGGACGTGCGCGAGCACTGGCCGGACGTCGACGTCATCATGATCACCGGCTACGGCAGCATCAAGAACGCCGTCGAGGCCATGCGCCAGGGCGCGATCGACTACATCACCAAGCCGTTCCAGCCGGAGGAGCTGCTGCACGCCGTACAGAAGGCGCTCGAGCGGCGGCGGCTGATCGACGAGATCGAGTACCTGCGCCGCCAGCTGTCCGATCGCTACGCCTTCGCCAACATGGTGAGCCGCAACCCCGCCATGCTGGAGATCTTCGCCACCCTGGAGATGCTGGCGCGCAACGACGTCACGGTGCTGATCACCGGCGAGTCGGGGACCGGCAAGGAGCTGGCGGCGAAGGCGATCCACTACCAGGGCAAGCGGCGCGCCGGCCGCTTCGTCGCCATCAACTGCGCGGCGGTGCCCGAGGCGTTGATGGAGAGCGAGCTGTTCGGCTACGAGCGCGGCGCCTTCACCGGCGCGATGAACGAGCGCGTCGGCAAGATCGAGCTGGCGAGCGGCGGCACCCTGTTCCTCGACGAGGTCGAGAGCATTCCGCTGCCGATGCAGGCCAAGCTGCTGCGCGTGCTCGAGGAGCGCGCCATCGAGCGGCTGGGCGGCAACCGCCGGGTGCAGGTCGACATGCGCGTGGTCGCCGCGACCAACGTCGACCTCGCCAAGCTGGTGCGCGAGGGGCGGGTGCGCGAGGACTTCTACTACCGCATCAACGTCGTGCCGATCGCCCTGCCGCCGCTGCGCGAGCGCCGCGAGGACATTCCGCTGCTGGTCGCCGAGTTCCTGCGCAACAACGCGCTGGCGCGCGAGAAGGGGCTCAACCGGTTGACCGAGCGCGCCATCAACCAGCTGATGGGCTACGACTGGCCAGGCAACATCCGCGAGCTGTCAAATGTCATGGAGCGCGGCGTGCTGCGCGCCAAGGGCGACACGGTGCGCGAGGTGGACGTGCCGGCGAACGGCAAGGCCGACGGGCGGCGCGGTCCGGCGGCGCAGTATCACCTGCCGCTGCGCGACTTCCTCAAGGGCGCCGAACGCGACTACCTGGCGCAGCTGCTGACCCAGTATCACGGCGGCATTGCGCGCTGCGCGCGGCACGCCTCGGTCGACCAGGCGACGCTGCACCGCAAGATCAAGGCGCACGGCCTGCGGGCCGACGACTACCGGCAGAACGGTCGAGTGCACTGACAGATGTATTGCGATTTCTACCAGATGCGAGAACGGCCGTTTAACGTCACGGCCGATCCGAAGTTCCTGTATCTCAACGCGCGCTACCGCGAGGCGCTGTCCTCGCTCACCTACGGCATCACCCATCGCAAGGGCTTCGTCACGCTGATCGGCGAGGCGGGCACCGGCAAGACGACGCTGCTCAAGCGGCTGCTCGACGACCTCGATCAGAGCACGCGCACGGTGTTCGTCTTCAACACCAATGTCACCTTCGACGAGATCCTCGAGTACATCTTCGGCGAATTCGACCTGCCGGTGCACAACGGCAAGCGGCTCTACATGCTGCAGCGCCTCAACCAGTTCCTGCTCGAGGAGCTCGGCAAAGGGCGCAACGTCGCGCTGCTGATCGACGAGGCGCAGGATCTCGACTACTCGGTGCTGGAGGATCTGCGCCTGCTCTCCAACCTGGAGACGGCGAAGGAGAAGATCCTGCAGATCGTGCTCTCCGGTCAGCCCGAGCTCGGCCAGAAGCTCGGCAACCCGGGGCTGCGCCAGCTGCGCCAGCGCGTCGCGGTGAACTGCCGCCTGCTGCCGCTCAGCCGCGAAGAGCTCACCGAGTACATCCAGGCGCGTCTCACCGCCGCCGGCGCCGCCGATCCCAAGCTGTTCACGCGCGACGCCGAGGAGCGCATCTTCGAGATCTCGACCGGCATTCCGCGCCTGGTGAACATCGTCTGCGACAACGCGCTGGTGATCGGTTACGCGCTCGGCAAGAAACGCATCGGCGCCGACGTGGTGAACGAGGCGGCGGCGGACCTGCTCACGGTCGACTCGCGCGACGTCGCCGCAGTGCCGGTCGACACCCCCGCGCCGGTGGTCGTCGAGCAGGCGCCGCGCAGCCGGCGCGTGTCGCGCCTGGCGGTGGTCGGGGTGGTCGCCGCGGCATTGGTGTTCGGCTTCCTCTCGGTCGGCCGCAGCCTGCTGCGGCGCGACGCGGCGGCGCACAATGACGCGGCGCAGCGCGCGCCGCTCGAGGTCGTCGAGCCGGGCCGTCGCGAGGATCCGCCGGCGCGGGCGCCGCGCGATGTCGCGGTCGACGGCGGCGCAGCGGCAGCCGTCGCACCCGCTGCCGCGCCGGTCGAAGCGG
>JANRJF010000204.1:0-3986 GCA_033764095.1 Deltaproteobacteria bacterium
TGCTGCGCCGCGTGCGCGCCGCCCGCCCCGGCCTGCCGGTCATCCTGCTCACCGCGCACGGCAGCGTGCCGTCGGCGGTGGCGGCGATGCGCGAGGGCGCCTTCGACTACGTCGCCAAGCCGTTCGACAACGACGAGCTGCGCGCGCTGGTCGGCCGCGCCCTCGCCCTCACCCGCCTGGAGCGCGAGAACCGCTGGCTGCGCCAGGAGGTCGGACATCGCTACGCGCCGCAGGAGGTGGTCGCCGAGAGCCCGGCGAGCCGCGCCCTGTTGGAGCTGATCGGGCGCGTCGCGCCGAGCCGTGCGACGGTCTGCATCGAGGGCGAGAGCGGCACCGGCAAGGAGCTGGTGGCGCGCCTGCTGCACTTCTGGAGCGAGCGCGTCGGCCAGCCGTTCGTCGCGGTGAACTGCAAGGCGTTCGCCGAGGGGGTGCTGGAGAGCGAGCTGTTCGGCCACGAGAAGGGCGCCTTCACCGGCGCCGCGACGGCGCGCGCCGGCTGCTTCGAGCGCGCCAGCGGCGGCACCTTGTTCCTCGACGAGATCGGCGAGATCGGCGCCGACTTCCAGGCCAAGCTGCTGCGCGTCCTGCAGGAGGGCGAGGTGCAGCGCGTCGGCGCAGCCGCGCCGCGGCCGATCGACGCGCGCGTCGTCTGCGCCACCAACCGGGCGCTGCGCGACGAGGTCGCGGCCGGCCGCTTCCGCGAGGACCTCTACTTCCGCCTCAACGTCATCCCGATGCACCTGACCCCGTTGCGCGAGCGGCGCGAGGACGTGCTGCCGCTGGCGCAGCGCTTCCTCGCCCGCGCCGCGCACGAGGCCGGCCGCCGCCTCGCCCTCGGCCCCGAGGCCGAAGCGGCGCTGCTCGCCCACCCGTGGCCGGGCAACGTGCGCGAGCTGGAGAACGCCGTCGAGCGCGCCGCCGTGCTGGCGCGCGGCGAGCTGATCACGCCCGAGGACCTGCTGCTGGAGACCGCGCCGTCGCGCCCCGCCGCCAGTCCGGCGCCGGGCGACGGCACCCTGCAGGAGTGCCTCGATGCCGCCGCCGACGCGCGCATCCGCGCCGCGCTCGCCGCCGCCGGCGGCAGCCGCCTCGACGCGGCGCGCGCCCTCGGCATCGAGCGCACGACGCTCTACCGGATGATGAAGCGGCTCGGCATCGAGTAGCGCCGCGTCCTGGTGGCGCGGGGTTCGAGCCCCGTGTCCGATGCCAGCGAGGCGCGCTGCCCCCCCTCGCAGGCGCCGCCGATCCGGCTACGATGGCGCCGAAGGAGGATCCCCATGCCGCGCGCAACCTGGAACGGGGCGGTGCTCGCCGAGAGCGATGCGTGCATCGTCGTCGAGGGCAACCAGTACTTCCCGCCCGACGCGATCAAGCCAGAGCTCTTCCGCCCCAGTCAGACGCACACGGTGTGCGGCTGGAAGGGCACCGCCAGCTACTACGACGTCGTGGTGAACGGCGAGGTCAACAAGGACGCCGCCTGGTTCTATCCCGATCCCAAGGACGCCGCGCGCCAGATCAAGGACTACGTCGCGTTCTGGCGCGGCGTCACCGTCGACGCCTGAGCGCGACGATCCGGATCCGCCTCAGCGGATCCGGATCTCCTCCGGCATCAACGTCAGCACGCTGCCCGGCGCGAACTTCCAGGCGACGGTGGCGCGCTCGATCTGCTGCCACCAGGCGGGGGCGGCGGCCATCATGCGCGTGCCGAGCGCCTTGCCGATGCGCTGCAGGACGCTCTTGTGGCGCGGGTAGAAGACCAGGCCGACCTTCTCCTCGACCGGAATGCCGACCGCGGTCTTGGCGGCGTTGATGGCGGCGAGGAAGCCGCCGATCTCGTCCACCAGGCCGCGCTCGACCGCCTGCGCGCCGGTCCACACGCGGCCGCGGCCCACCTCGTTCACCTGCGCCTTGTCGAGCGAGCGCCCCTCGGCGACGCGCTGCAGGAACAGGTCGTAGATGTAGTCCATCGTCGCCTTCACCCGCGCCAGCTGCTTGGGCGTGAAGCTCTGATTGACCGACAGCATGCCGGCGAGGTCGCCGCGCTGCAGCTCGACGGTGTTGATGCCGAGCTTGGCGAGCAGGCCGCTCAGGTTGGGCTTCGCCATCACCACCCCGATCGAGCCGGTGAGCGTGCCGGGCGCGGCGAGGATGCGGCTGCCGGAGGCGGCGGCGTAGTAGCCGCCGGAGGCGGCGACGTCGGACATCGAGACGATCACCGGCTTGCTGGCACGGGCGTTGGCCGCCGCCTGCCAGATGAGGTCGGAGGCGAGCGCCGAGCCGCCCGGGCTGTCGATGCGGAAGACGATCGCCTCGACGTCGTCGTCGCGCGCCGCCTCGTTGAACGCCTCGGTGAGCGTATCGGCACCCATTGACGACTCGCCGCCGGTCGGGCTCGCCTCGCTCTCGCCGCTGACCACCGCGCCGACGCCGTAGATCACCGCCATCTTGCGGTGCACGGCCGGCGCATCGGGCAGCGGCCGGCGCGCCGCGGCGTAGTCCTCGCCGCTCAGCCACTCGCCGCGCTCGCCGAGCTGCGCGACGCGGATCTGATCGAGGAACTGCGCGTCGTCCACCAGGCCGGCCTGCATCAGCTCGTCCGGCGTCGCCGGCCCGGCGTCGATGATGCGCCGCACCGCTTGGGGCTCGAGCTCGCGCGCGCTGGCGATGCCGGCGACCAGCTGATCGTACATGCTGTCGAGCAGCGAGTTGGCCATCTCGCGATGGTAGGGGGTCATGTCCTTCTCGCTCAGCATGTCGCCGAAGGTCTTGTACTCCTTGACCTTGAGCACCTGCATGTCGACGTCGAGCTTGTCCCAGACGCCGCCGAGAAAGACGTACGAGGCGAGCAGGCCGGTGACCGGCGCGGCGGCGCCGGGCGGCACGTGGATGACCTGCGCGGCGCTCGCCAGGTAGTACTCCATCGAGCCGCCGCCGAGCTCGAGCTCCAGGTAGGCGTGCAGCGGCTTGCCGCTGTGGCGGAAGTGCAGCAGCGCGTCGCGGATCTCCTGCGCCTTCGCCCAGCCGGTGGCGAGCGGGCGGATGCGCACCACCAACCCGGCGACGCGCGGATCCTCGCCGGCGTCGCGGATGGTGAGCAACAGGTCGAGCAGCGACGGCGTCGCCTCGCCGAAGAAGCGGGCGAGCGTGTCGTTCGACACGTCCTCCGGATAGGCGCCCTGCAGGTCGAGCAGCACCCAACTGTCCGGCTTCACGCCGGGGCCGCGCTGCTGCCAGGCGCGCACGGCAAAGCCGGCGACGACGAGCAGCACCAGCGCGATGAGGATGCGCCGCCGCCAGCGCGACGGACGGACGGGATCGGCCATGGAGTCTCCTTCCGTTCCCGGATAGCGCAGCCCTGACCAGCCTGAAAGGGCGCGGCCGATCCGCTCACCACAACGACACGGCGACACCACGACTCTACGGGATCTCGTTGTGTGTCGTGGTGTCGCCGTGTCGTTGTGGTGAGCCCGTCACGGCGTCGGCGCCGGGGTCGGCGGCAGCAACTGCTCCGCCGCGACGCAGCGCAGGCTGGAGGCCTGGTCGAGCATCGCCTCGGAGCCGACCGCGCCGCTCTCCTGCAGGAAGGTGTCGCGGAACGATTCGCACTCGCCCGACGAGTCGAAGGCGCGCACCTTCGTGAACTGCGTGATCGGCGGCATGTTGCTGCCGGGATTCTCCAGGCGCACGTCCTTCGCCGGCACCTGCACCAGCCACCAGGCGCCGAACAGCACCAGTCCGCGGGCCACGTCGCGTCGCGTCATGCATCCCCTCCCTGAGGCTCGGCGTCCGCCGCCGGCCAGACCACCGTCACCGCCGTACCCTGCTCGTCGCCACCGGCGATCTCCATCACCCCGCCGTGCGCGCGCACGATGTGCTTCACCACCGCCAGGCCGAGCCCGCCGGCGGCTGCCTGGCGCGCCCGCGTCGCGGCGCCGGCCGCCGCCTCCTCCCGGCCCGCGGCGCCGGCGCCGTCGACCACGGCGAGG
>JANRJF010000205.1:0-50989 GCA_033764095.1 Deltaproteobacteria bacterium
CTCAGCGTCATTCCGGTGGTGCTGCTGGCCCTGGCGCTGATGCGCGTCCGCATCATGCGCATCGGCGGCCGCCAATGGGCGGTGCCACAGGAGTGGGGCGCGGCGGAGCTGCGCGCCTGGCAGCAGCAGCGCGGCGGTTGATCGCCAGGTCTGCGCACGGAGCCGCGGCGGCGCGGAGCGCCGCAGAGAACTTCCTGTTCACACTCGCGGTGCCTCCGTGGTCCATGTGAACGATCACCCCGGGCGGCGTCTGGGCGGTTTGCAAACTCGCGCAGCTCGTACGTAGGTTTCGAGACAGCGCCGCGGGCGATCGGCGCGCACACATCAGGGGGGTTTCCAATGCCGCGATTCATGTCCGCCGCACTGGCCGCGCTGCTCGTCGGCCTCGCGTCGCTTGCCGCAGTCGATGCCGCCGATGCGCAGGGCGTCTGTCCGGGCGACTGCAATCGCGACGACGAGGTACGGGTCAACGAGCTGGTCGGCGGCGTGAATCAGGCACTCGGCGCGGCGGGCGACTGTGCCGCCTTCGACAGCAACGACGATGGCGCGGTGGCGATCAACGAGCTGATCGCGGCGGTCAACGCGGCGCTCGACGGGTGCGGGGGGTACATCCGCATCATCACGCCGACGCATCGCCTGGCGGTGCAGGCCGGCACCGTGGCGGTCGAGATCCTGCTGCCGACCGGCACGCTCGGCGACCACGTCGAGATCGAGCTCGACCAGGTCGACGTGACCGACCAATTCACGATCACGGATCTCACCGCGACCGCCACGCTGCTCGACGTGGCGCCGGGGCGGCACCAGCTGACCGCAGCCGTCACCGGCCTCACCGGGACGACCCTCCTGTTCACCGCGGTGGCGCTCGACAATCCCGACGAGTGCGAGGTGCTCAACCAGGCGCACTGCCTGCTGCCGTATCCGTCGTCGCGCTTCCTGGTACCCGACGCGGGCACCGCGACCGGCGTGCGCGTCCACATTCCCGACGTCGGCTTGCCGCAGGGCAAGGGCACGCCGGTGACCGCCGAATACCTGAACGAGCTCGACGGCTTCAGCCCGACCGTGCAGATCCTCATGCACTTCCCGGCCGGCGTCGATCTCGCGGCGAGCGAGGCGTCGCGCCTGCTGCCGGCGGGCTGCTGCGAACAGCCGGCCGGCCCGCCGTGGACCGATACCCGCACCTATGACGGACGTTCGCTCGATGCCGACAGTCCATCGGTGCTGCTCGACCTGACCAGCAACACGCGCGTGCTGCACTGGTTGGAGCCCGACGCGCGCGCCGACGGCAATCCCGCTCGCCAGACGTTGATCATGCGCCCCGGCGCCAGTCTGGTACCAGGCCATCGCTACGCCGTCGCGATGCGCGACCTGCGTGCCACCGACGGCCAGCCGGTGGTGGCGGAGCCCGCCTTCGCGCTGTTCCGCGACCGGCAGGCGAGCAACATCGCCGCCATCGAGTCGCGCCGCGCCGCGATGGAGGCGCTGTTCGACGCCCTGCAGGCCAATGGCATCGCGCGCGACGAGTTGGTGCTGGCGTTCGACTTCGTCGTGCAGAGCGAGAACCAGCTCACCCGCCAGATGCTGTCGATGCGCGACCAGGCGTTCGCCCTGCTCGCGCAAGCCGAGGCGGATCCCGAGGCCAAGCCGTTCACCGTCAGCAAGGTCGAGGAGCACGACTGCGGTGTCGCCGGCACCGCCACCTGGCGCGATGTCAGCGGCACCTTCCGCGCGCCGCTGTTCCTGACCGCCAGTCCGGACGGTCCCGGCGCCCCGCAGCTCAACGTCGACGCCGACGACGTCCCGGTGCAGAACGGCTTCTACGACGCCGTCTTCAGCGTCGCGATCCCCTGCGGCGCGCTGCAGGACGACGCGCCGCCGCCGCACCCGATCGTGCTCGGCCACGGCCTGTTCGGCACCGGCGCGCAGATGACCCGCTTCGTGCCGGCGCTCGCCAACGCGGTGGTGCCGTGGAACTACATCGCCGGGGCCACCGACTGGCGTGGCCTCTCGGCGCCGGATCTCGGCTTCGTCGCCGGCGAGATCATCGGTCTCGGCGAGAGCAAGCTGCACCAGTTCCCGGCCCTCCCCGACCGCCTGCGCCAGGGCATGCTCAATACGTTGGTGCTGGGGCGGATGATGAAGCGCGGCCTGTTCAACCGCGACGCGGCGTTCCAGCGCGCCGGCGGGGCCGGCGTGTTCCCCGGTCCCGAGAGCGAGATGTACTACTACGGCATCAGCCTCGGCGGCATCATGGGCACCTGGTTCTCCGCCCTGACTCCCGACGTCGAGCGCTTCGGAGTGGACGTGCCGGCGATCAACTTCTCCTGCCTGCTGCAGCGCTCGACCCAGTTCAGCTCCTACGACACGCTGCTCGACGGCATCGGCATCAGCGATCCGCTCGACAAGCTGCTCGGCCTGCAGCTGCTGCACGAGCTGTGGGTGAGCGCCGAGCCGGCCGGCTACGCGCGCCACATCACCGGCGATCCGCTGCCCGGCTCGGGCGAGGCGAAGCGCATCCTGATGACCCCGGCCTGGCTCGACAAGCAGGTGTCCAACCAATGCAGCGAGATCGCGGCGCGCACGCTGCAGCTCGCCAACCTGGCGCCCGGCTCGCTGCAGCGCGGCCTGCAGGGCATTCCCGACGTCGACGGTCCGCTGGCGAGCGCCTACGTCATGTACGACAGCGGCGCCTTCGACCTCTTCAACCCCGCGCACGCGCCGTTCATTCCGCCGCTCGCCAACCAGATCCCGAGCGCGAAGTGCGATCCGCACGGCGCCCGTCCCGCCATCCCGGCCGGCATCCGCCAACTCGTCAACTTCCTGCGGCCCGACGGCCAGGTGGAGAACTTCTGCAACGGCGACTGCGACGCCGGCGACCCCAGCGAGATCGCCGGCGGCGCGGCGACGCCGTGTGATCCGCTGAAGTGACCGGTGCGCCGGCGCGCCGGTATGCCGGTTACCGGTGGGACCCTTTCCCACCGGTAACCGGCGCACTGGCTCACCGGCGCACAGCGAGGTTGCGCCTCCCCTCGGGACTCGCCTACGCTCGTCGAACCCAAGGGAGGGCGTTCCATGCAAGCTGCCGCGTCGCAGTCGACGCACCCCGGCGTCGCGCCGGAAGTGCGGGAATTCGTCAGCCGCCGTCGCCGCCTGTTGATCGACGGCGAATGGGTGGAGGCCGCCTCGGGCGAGACCTTCACCACCGAGGATCCGGCCACCGAGGCGCCGCTCGCCGAAGTGCCGGCGGGCGACAAAGAGGACATCGACCGCGCCGTGCGCGCCGCGCGCCGCGCCCTGGAGCAGGGGCCGTGGGCGAAGACGACGCCGTCCGAGCGCGGCCGCATGCTGTGGAAGCTCGCCGATCTGATCGAGCAGCACGGCGAGGAGTTCGCGCAGCTGGAGACGCTCGACAACGGCAAGCCGCTCACCGTCGCGCGCGCCGCCGACATCCCGCTGGTCGTCGACCACTTCCGCTACTACGCCGGCTGGGCGACCAAGGTGGAGGGCGAGACCATCCCGGTGTCGGTGCCGGGCATGCTGTGCCAGACGGTGCGCGAGCCGGTCGGCGTCGTCGGCCAGATCATCCCGTGGAACTTCCCGCTGTTGATGGCGGCGTGGAAGCTCGGCGTCGCGCTCGCCTGCGGCAACACGGTGGTGCTGAAGCCGGCCGAGCAGACGCCGCTGTCGGCGCTGCGGCTCGGTGAGCTGTTCGACGCGGCCGGGTTCCCCCCCGGCGTGGTGAACATCGTCACCGGCTTCGGCGAGACCGCCGGCGCGGCGCTGGTGGCGCATCCCGACGTCGACAAGATCGCCTTCACCGGTTCGACCGAGGTCGGCAAGATCATCATGCGCGGCGCCGCCGACACGGTGAAGCGCGTCTCGCTGGAGCTCGGCGGCAAGTCGCCGAACGTCATCTACGCCGACGCCGACCTCGACCAGGCGGCGGAAGGCGCCGCGTCGGCGATCTACTTCAACCACGGCCAGTGCTGCTGCGCCGGCTCACGGCTGTTCATCGAGCACAAGGCCTACGACCGCGTGCTCGACAAGCTGGTCGGCTACTCGGAGAAGATCCAGCTCGGCCCGGGCATGGATCCGGCGACGCAGATGGGTCCGCTGGTGTCGGGCGAGCAGTTCCAGCGCGTCACCGGCCTGGTCGGTTCCGGCCGCCAGGAGGGCGCCCGTCTCGCCACCGGCGGCGGGCGGCCGGACAAGTTCAAGAAGGGCCACTTCGTCGCGCCGACCGTCTTCACCGACGTGAAGCCGGACATGCGCATCGTCCGCGAGGAGATCTTCGGCCCGGTGGTCTGCGCGGTGCCGTTCAAGGACACCGACGACATCGTCGCCGCCGGCAACGACACCACCTACGGCCTCGCCGCCGCGGTGTGGACGCGCGACGTCGGCCGCGCCCATCGCCTCGCCCGCTCGCTCAAGGCGGGCACGGTGTGGATCAACTGCTACAACGTCTTCGATGCCGCCGCGCCGTTCGGCGGCTACCGCCAGTCCGGCTTCGGCCGCGAAATGGGCAAGGCCGCGCTCGAGCTCTACACGCAGATCAAGACGGTGTGGATCAACGCCGGCACGTGATTGATGCGGTGAGCCGGTGAGCCGGTGGGCCGGTGAGCCTGAAGCGGCTCCGCCCACCGGCTCACTGGCTCACCGGCTCACTGGCCCACTCTCACGGCACGCGCGTCTTCAACCGGTCGATCGCGTGCACCGGCGCGTGGTCGCCGGCCATCAGCTCCTTGATCGCGCCGTAGACCACCTGCTGCTGCTGCACCATCGACTTGCCGGCGAATACCGGCGAGACGACGTCGAGCTGGTAGTGGCCGGGGCTGTTGGCCGTCGCGGTCACTTGCGCGTCGGGAATCGCGGCGACGATCGCCTCGTGCAACGCGGCGCAAATGGCTTCGGGTGAGCCTGCGAGTGGGATGGCCATGCGCCCTCCAGTGCGAAGTGTTGACGTGCTGAAGCCCTGACGTGCTGACGTGTCGAGCCCGGCTACGTCGGCATCTCAGCACGTCCACACGTCAGCACGCAGTTCGTCCTCAGTACCGCGGCACGCTCCCGTCGACGTCGCGCGACCACGCGTCGATGCCGCCGGCCATGTTGTGCACGTTGGTGAAGCCTTTGCTGCGGAAGTGCTCGGCGGCGGCCTGGCTGCGGCCGCCGTGGTGGCAGTGCAGCACCAGCATGGTGTCCTTCGGCAGCTTCTCGATCTCGGCGGCGATGCGCTGGTCGACCAGCGTGGTGCCGGCAATTGCGGCGATTTCGCGCTCCTCCGGCGTGCGCACGTCGAGGAACTGGAACGCAGTGCCGTTGTCGATCAGCTGTTTCACCTCGGCCGGCGTGATCTGCTTCACCTCGCCGGGCAGGTTGGGGTTGTCGATCTTGAAGGCGGCGCCGGTGGCCGACTCGACCACGTCGATGGTGACGCCGTCGGCGCGCTCGGCGCTGGAGACGTCCAGGCACACGTCGATGCCGTTGGCCTGGCTGACGACGTCGTGATCGCCGCGCGGCGCCAGGCCCATCGAGGCGTTGAAGCGCGCGTCGATGGTCAGCTTCAGGTCCTTGCCGGGCGAGCGGTCGAGGTATTCCTTGATGCGCTTGGCGGCGGCGTCGGTGATGTGGACGGTGGGGATCTTGCGTTCGGGAACCGCCAGGCCGAGCTTCTCGTGCAGCTCGCCGGTCGCGTAGAGCTCGGTGACGATGTCGCAGCCGCCGACGAACTCGCCCTTCAGGTAGAGCTGCGGGATGGTCGGCCAGGAGGAGTACTCCTTGATGCCGTCGCGGATGTCCGGGTCGGACAGCACGTCGACCGTGGCATAGTCGTCGAGCAGGCTGTCGAGCATCTGCACGACCTTGCCGGAGAATCCGCATTGCGGCATCGCGCGGTTGCCCTTCATGAACAGCACCACGTCGTTGTCGCGGATCGCGCTTTCGATACGATCCTTTGTCTGTGCGTCCAGCATGCTTGGTCTACCTCCCAGGAGTGTCGGGAAGTGAAACGGATTCCCCACGGGTTCGCAACGGGGGTGGTGGAGTTAGGCCGCGGCGGGTCCGCGGGTCGACAGCGGCGGGGGGCTTAGGGGTCAGGGGGGTGGCTGGTAGAGGGGCAGCGTTGGCCGAGAACGGATAACGGCCACAGCAGATCGTCATGCCCGAACTGCCCGACGTCACCATCTACCTCGAAGCGCTGGCGGCGCGCGTCCTCGACCAGCCGCTGGAGAAGGTGCGGCTGGCGAGCCCGTTCGTGCTGCGCACGGTCGAGCCGCCGCTCGGCGCCGTCGCGGGGCGGCGCGTGCTCGGCCTGCGCCGGCTCGGCAAGCGGCTGGTGTTCGAGCTGGAGGACGAGCTCTTCCTGGTCATCCACCTGATGGTGGCCGGGCGCCTGCGCTGGGAGAAGCGCGGCGCCAAGCCGCCCGGCAAACTCGGCTTGGCGGCGTTCGACTTCCCCTCCGGCACGCTGCTGCTCACCGAGGCGAGCCCGAAGAAGCGCGCCGCGCTGCACGTCGTGCGCGGACGCGCGGCGCTGGCGGCGCACGATCCGGGCGGGCTCGAGCCGCTGCAGGCGAGCGCCGGCGAGTTCGCCGCGGCCCTACGCCTGGAGCGCCACACGCTCAAGCGCGCGCTCACCGATCCGCACCTGCTGAGCGGTATCGGCAACGCCTACTCGGACGAGATCCTGCACGCCGCCCGGCTCTCGCCGGTGCAGCTCACCAGCGGGCTCGACGACGCCGACCTCGCCAACCTGTACGCCGCCACGCAACGCGTGCTGCGCCACTGGACCGAGCGTCTGCGCGCCGACTTTGCCGGCCGCTTCCCCGCTGCCGGCGAGATCACCGCCTTCCGCCCCGACTTCGCCGTGCATGGCAAGTTCGGCCAGCCCTGCCCGGTGTGCGCCACGCCGGTGCAGCGCATCCGCTACGCCGACAACGAAACCAACTACTGCCCGACCTGTCAGACCGGCGGCCGCCTGCTCGCCGACCGCTCGCTGTCGCGCCTGCTCAAGCAGGACTGGCCGAAGTCGCTCGACGAGCTGGAGGCGCGGCTCGATTCGCGGCGCAAACCGTGAGCGCGGTACGACACGACGCGTCAGCCGTGCTTCGCCAGGCGGATGCCGCTGAACTGCCAGCGCGCATCGGGTGGGAAGAAGTTGCGGTACGTGGCGCGGATGTGGTCGCGCGGCGTCGCGCACGAGCCGCCGCGCAGTACCAACTGGTTGCACATGAACTTGCCGTTGTACTCGCCGAGCGCGCCGGCCGGAGTGCGATAGCCGGGGTAGGGCGCGTAGGCGCTGCGCGTCCACTCCCACACATCGCCGTAGAGCTGCACCGCGTCGCCGTTCTGCGCCGGCGCGCTGGCCGGGTGCAGCAGGCCGTCGTCGAGAAAGTTGCCGCACACCGGGCGCAACGCCGCCGCGATCTCCCATTCGGCCTCGGTCGGCAGCCGCGCGCCCGCCCACGCCGCGTAGGCGTCGGCCTCGTAGAAGCTGACGTGGCAGACCGGCGCCGCGTCGCTCAGCGGCTGCGGACCGCGCAGCGTGAACTCGCACCAGGCGCCGTCCGCCTGCGTCCAGTACAGCGGTGCGCTCCAGCCGCGCGCCTGCAGGGTGGCCCATCCGTCGCTCAGCCACAGCTCCGGCCGCCGATACCCGCCGTCGGCGATGAAGGCAGCGAACTCGGCGTTGCTCACCGGCCGGGTGGCGAGCGAGAACGGCTCGACCAGCACCGCGTGGCGCGGCGTTTCGTTGTCGAAGGCGAAGCCGTCGCCGGCGTGACCGATGTGGCGCGCGCCGCCATCGTAGGCGCGCCAGCTCTGCATGCCGCCCTTTGCAGCAGGCTCTGCGCCCCCCCTTGAAAGAGGCTCTGCGCCCCCCTTTGAAAAAGGGGGGTTGGGGGGGATTTGTCGATCGCTCGCCGCCGCGTTTCGGAGAATCTCCCCTCGCCCCCCTTTTTCAAAGGGGGGAATCTCAAAGGGGGGAGCAAACGCTGGCTGCAGGGGATTCAGCGACAGCAGGTGCTTGGCGTCGGTGAGCAGCAGCTCCTGGTGCTGCTGCTCGTGGTGCAGCCCGAGCTCGACGATCGGTGCCGCCGCGGCGGCGCGGCGGCCGCCGGCGGCGAGGAGATCGAGCACCGCGGTATCGACGTGGGCGCGGTAGTCGAGCACCCGGTCAAGCGACGGGCGGGTGAGCAGGCCGCGCTGTGGGCGCGGATGCTGGCTGCCGACCTGCTGGTAGTACGAATTGAACAGCACGCGGAAGGCCGGGTCGTAGGGGCGGAACCCCGACCGGCCATCCTCCAGCACGAAGGTCTCGAAGAACCAGCTGGTGTGCGCCAGGTGCCACTTGGCCGGGCTGGCGTCGGGCATCGATTGCGCCTGGCAGTCCTCGGCCGAGAGCGGGGCACGCAGCGCCTCGGTCAGGCCGCGGACGCGCCGGTAACGGGCGGCGAGCGCCTCGAGATCCATGCTGGGCGTTCTATCACGCCCACCGACAATGCCAGTCCCGGCCGCGATATTTCCGCGTCGCTCCCGACCAAACGCGCTCCATTCTGACGACACTGAGCGGTCGGCTGGAGACGCCTGACCGGCCTACTCCCCTGGCATGCAACCTGCTCATGCGCCTGGCTGGCAGCAGGCTCGAAGCGCCGCCGCGGGTTGGAGGCCGGTGCGCAGCAGTCGCAAAGGGCGAAAAAGGAACGGGGCAGCAGGCATATGATGGAGCAGGCGCAGATCGCGGTGCTCCCGCCTCCCAGCGAGGCGGCGCCGCCGCTCGACGCGCGCGGCGAGCGCGTGCTGATCGTCGACGACAACGCGATCAACCGGCGCGTGCTGCAGGGCATGCTGCGTCGCGAGCCGGTGGCGCTGCTGACCGCCGCCGACGGCGAGGAGGCGCTGCAGATCGCGCGCCGCGCGCCGCCCAACCTGATCCTGCTCGACATCATGATGCCGGCCAAGGACGGCTATCAGGTCTGCGCCGAGCTGAAGGCCGATCCGCGCACCGAGCACGTGCCGGTGATCTTCCTGTCGGCCCTCTCCGAGACCGCCGACAAGATCAAGGGCCTGGAGCTCGGGGCGGTGGACTACATCACCAAGCCGTTCGACCAGGGCGAGGTGCTGGCGCGGGTGCGCAGCCAGCTCAAGATCCAGCGCCTGGCGGACGAGATCCGGCGCGCCAACCGCGAGCTGCAGGACAAGCAGGCGCACATCGAGGAAGACCTCAAGGCTGCCGCGGCGATCCAGCGCAGCCTGGTGCCGCAGCAGGCGCCGCCGCTGGCGGGGCTGACCCTGGCGTGGCGCTTCATTCCCTGCGACCGGGTCGGTGGCGATCTCTTCCACTTCGTGCCGCTGCCGTACGGGCAGCTGGCGGTCTACGTCCTCGACGTCAGCGGCCACGGCGTGCCGGCGGCGATGGTCACCGTCTCGCTGTCGCAGTACCTGTCGCCGCAGGCGCGCCATCTCGCCGACCCACACGGCGTCGCGCACGCGCCCGGCGCGGTGCTGGAGCAGCTCGATCGCGAGTACCCGATGGAGCGCTTCGACAAGTACTTCACCATCGCCTACGCGCTGATCGATCCGGCGCGCGGCCGCCTGCGCTACAGCCTCGGCGGGCATCCGCAGCCGTTGGTGGTGCGGGCCGACGGCCGCGTCGAGCTGCTGGAGGCGGGCGGTGCGCTGATCGGATTGGGCGCCCCATTGCCCTTCGAGGAAGGCGAGCTCGCGCTGGCGCGCGGCGACCGCGTCTTTCTGTTCACCGACGGCATCGCCGAGTGCGAGAACCGCGCCGGCGCGCTGTTCGGCGAGGCGCGCCTGCACGCCGCGCTGCGCCGCGGCGGCCGCACGCTCGACGAGGCCTGCGACGGCGTCATCGAGGCGCTGCATGGGTTCGCTGCCGGCGCCGACTCGCAGGACGACATCACGCTGGTCGGATTGGAGTACGCCGGCGCCGCGTGAGCGCGCCGCGCGAGGAGGAACTGCGCATGGAGCTCTCACAACGGACGGAAGGCGGCGTCCTGGTCGCCAAGGCGTGTGACCAACGCGTCGACGCGCGCCTGGCGAACGAGTTCAAACAGCAGCTGCTGGCACTGGTGGCCTCCGGGCACCCGCGCATCGCGCTCGATCTCTCCGACGTCGACTTCATCGACTCGAGCGGGCTGGGCGCGATCGTCGCCGCGCTCAAGCAGATCGCCGGTCACGGCGACCTGGTGATCGTGGGCGCCAAGCCGGCGGTCGCCAACCTCTTCAAGCTGACCCGTATGGACAAGGTCTTCCGCATGTACCCGGCGGAGGCCGAGGCGCTCGCCGCGTTGGCGCACTGAGGCGCGATGCCCGCCGGCTCCATCACCCTCGCGATCGACAGCCAGTTCGACAACGTCTTCCTCGTCGGGCTGACCATGCGCGCCATCAGCACCGCCTTCGGGATGTCCGACGACGGTGCCAGCGCGGTCGAGCTGAGCGTGGTCGAGGCGGTCAACAACTGCATCGAGCACGCCTATCGCGAGGATCCCGGCCAGCGCGTCGAGATCGTCGCGGCGCCGGACGGCGACGCGCTGCGCGTCGTCGTGCGCGATCGCGGCCGCCGCATGGACTGGGCGGCGGCCTGCGCGCGGGCCGACGCCTACGCCGCCGACCCCGACGCCGAGGGTGGCCGCGGCGTCTTCATCATCCGCTCCCTCATGGACGCCGCCGTGTACACCAGCGTCGACGGCGTCAACGAACTGAGCCTGACCAAGCGCCTGCCGGTCGAGTTGCCCGCGACCGCCGAGGTGCGACGGACGGCGACCTCGTGACCATGCCCGGCGCCCTTCCCGACGCGCCCGCGACCCCGCCGGCGCCACGTACCGGTCTGCGCCTGCCGCGCCTGATGCTCGGCTACTTCGCGCTGGCCTCGATCTTTCTCGCTGCGCTGGCGCTCAGCATGTACCTGCACGCGTCGCTGCGCGCGATCCAGGACGAGTCGAAGCGGGTCAGCGAGGCCTGGGCGCGCCGCCAGGCCGACTACGCCGAGATCGGGCGGCTCGCCGCCCGCCTCGACGCGCCGGGCAACGACATCTTCGAGACCCGCGACGCGATCGAGGAGCGCATGAAGCTGGAGACCGCGCTGCGCCCGTTCGGCGACGCGGTGCAGGCGGCACGCGACGACCTCAATCGCCAGCTCGCCGACCCCGACAACGCCGAACCGGCCTACCGCGTGCGCCTCGAGCGCCTGCGCGAGCACCTCGACACGATCAGCGACGCGGCCCTGGCGATCGGCGAGGAAGCGCAACGCATCTTCTCCTACTTCCGCACCAGCCAGACCGACGGCGCCGGCGTGCGCCTGGCGATCATGAATCGCGAGTATGCCCGCCTCGCCGACCAGGTCGCCGGTATGAACGCCATCGTGCGCGAGATCCAGGAGCGCCGCTTCGCCGACGGCGCGGCGCTCGCCGCCGCGCTGGCGCGCACCGAGTACCTCACCGCCGCGGTCACCGTCTGCTTCCTGCTGGCGATGATCGGCTACGGCGCGATGATCAGCCGCCGGCTGCGACGCGACGCCGTGGCGCGCGAGGCAGCGCTCGCCGAGGCCCAGGCCAGCGAGGGCCGCGCCACCGCCGCCGCGCTGCACGCGCGCGACAGCGAGGCGCGCCTGCGCGCCGTCGTCGATACCGCCGCCGACGGCATCATCACCGCCGACGCCGACGGCGTCATCCAGTCCTGGAACGCCGCCGCGACGCGCATCTTCGGCTACTCCTCGGAGGAGATGGTCGGGCAGAACGTCGCCCGCCTGGCGGCCCCGCCGCACGCCATCCAGCACGACGACTACATGCGCCGCTACCGGCTCACCGGTCAGGCGCACATCATCGGCGTCGGCCGCGAGGTCGAAGCGCGGCACCGCGACGGCACCCAGTTCCCGGTCGAGCTGGCGGTCAGCGAGGTGGCGATCGGCGAGGCGCGCACCTTCACCGGCATCGTGCGCGACATCTCGGCGCGCAAGCGCGTCGAGGCCGAGTTGCGCGGCGCGATGGAAGCGGCCGAGGCGGCGACGCGCGCCAAATCGCAGTTCCTCGCCAACATGAGTCACGAGATCCGCACGCCGATGAACGGCATCATCGGCATGACCGGTCTGCTGCTCGACACGCCGATGAGCGAGGAGCAGCACGAGTTCACCGACACCATCCGCGCCAGCGCCGACGCGCTGCTCACCATCATCAACGACATCCTCGACTTCTCGAAGATCGAGTCCGGCCACCTCGACCTCGACTCGCACGTCTTCGACCTGCGCGAGTGCGTCGAGGGCGCGCTCGACCTGATCGCGCCGCGCGCCTCCGAGAAGGGGCTGGACCTCGCCTACATGATCGACGAGGCGGCGCCGGCGGCGCTGGTCGGCGACGTGACGCGCGTGCGCCAGGTGCTGGTCAACCTGCTCGGCAACGCGGTGAAGTTCACCCACCACGGCGAGGTGACGGTGCACGTCACCGCCAGCGCCGTTCCGGCCGGCAACGGACATGGCGACGCGCCGCTCACCCAGGTCGAGTTCGCCGTCTCCGACACCGGCATCGGCATTCCGGCCGAGCGCATGCACCGCCTCTTCCAGTCGTTCAGCCAGGTCGACTCGTCGACGACGCGCCAGTACGGCGGCACCGGCCTCGGCCTGGCGATCAGCAAGCGACTCGCCGAGCTGATGGGCGGGCGCATGTGGGTGACCAGCGAGTCCGGACGCGGGTCGTGCTTCCGCTTCACCATCCAGGCGCCGCCGGCCGCCGGCCGCTCGCGCGAGTACCTCTACAACGCCGAGCCGCTGCTCACCGGGCGGCCGATCCTGCTGGTCGACGACAATCCGACCAATCGCATCATCCTCACCCGCCAGACCGAGGCGTGGGGGATGCGGCCGTACGCCGCCATGTCCGGCATGGAGGCGCTCGACTGGATCGATCGCGGCGAGCGCTTCGACCTCGCCATCCTCGACATGCAGATGCCGGAGATGGATGGCCTGACGCTGGCGCACGAGATCCGCAAGCGGCGCGACCGCACCGCCCTGCCGCTGGTGCTGCTCAGCTCGGTCGGCCGCCGTGCCGAGGACGGCGACGTCTTCGCCGCGACGCTCACCAAGCCGGTCAAGCCGTCGCAGTTGTTCGACGCGCTGGTCGGGCTGATCGCGCCGCACGTCGAAACGCACTACACCGCGCACCTGCGCGCCACGCCGCGCATCGACACCCAGCTCGCCGAGCGCGTGCCGCTGCGCGTGCTGCTCGCCGAGGACAACCTCATCAACCAGAAGGTCGCGCTGCGCGTGCTCGAGCGCATGGGCTACCGCGCCGACGTCGCCGCCAACGGGCTCGAGGCGCTGGAGGCGATCACCCGGCAGACCTACGACGTGGTGCTGCTCGACGTGCAGATGCCGGAAATGGACGGTCTGACCGCGGCACGCGAGATCTGCCGGCGCTGGCCGACGACGCGCCCGCGCCTGGTGGCGATGACCGCCAACGCCATGCAGGGCGACCGCGAGGCGTGCCTGGCGGCGGGCATGGACGACTACGTCAGCAAGCCGGTGCGCGTGCAGGAGCTGCAGGCGGCGCTGGAGCGCTCGGCGGTGATGAGCGCGCGACCGGCGACGCTGATTGCGTCGGGGGCGGCATGAGCAAGCGGACAGGACACGTTTCGGGCAGGAACGGGGGACCGGACACATGGCGGTGAAATCGCCACTGGCAACGCGATTGTTCTGGAGCACGGCGGCGCTGGTGTGGAGCCTGGTGGCGCTCGCCGTCGCGGTGCCCGCGCTGGTGGCGCTGCGCACCGAATTGGAGCGCGCCCGCGAGCGCAGTGAAGCGCGCGCCCTGCGTCTGGTCGAGAACGCCGCCGCCGAGATCGGCCCCGAGCTGGAGCGCGGCAACACCGCCGCCCTCACCCGCGCGCTCGCCGACCTGGCGCGCGCCACCCCGGAGCTCACCGCCGCCTACGTCACCGGCAGCACCGGCAAGGCCCTCGCCCACACCGATCCGCAACGCGTCGGCCAGTTGATGCTCGACGTGTTTCCGCCGCCGATGCGGCCGCGCACGCGCAGTGTCGCCGAGGGCGACGGCGTCGAGGGGATGGCGCCGCTGCCGCTGAAAGGGCCGGCGGAAGGCGCCTTGTTCGTCAGCGTCAGCACGCCGAGCGCGCTGCCGGAGATCGTCACCGCGCTCGCCTGGCCGGCGCTGACCGGTCTGGCGCTGCTGCTGTTCGGCACCGCCGGCGCCGCCTGGATCGCGCGCGCCGGGCGCAGCCCCTACGCCGATTCGCTGCAGCGCGCCGCCGCCGACCGCGCCGACGCGATCCAGCGCCAGGGCCGCGTGCTGCGCTCGCGCGAGGCGCTGCTGCGCGCCATGAGCGAGGCCTCGCCGATGGCGATGCTGGTCGCCGACGAGCGCAGCGGCGCCATCCTGTTCGTCAACGGCGCGTTCGCCGCCACCTGGGGGCTCAACGAGCGGCTCAACGAGCTGCGCCGCGGCGAGGTGTCGCTGCGCGAGGTGGCGGAGCACTGCGATCGCGCCGTCGAGGGCGGCACCGCCCTGCTGCCGTTCGCCGGCACCGAGCACCGCGAGGCGCTGCGCGTCACTGCCGACGAGGTGTTCCTGCGCGACGGCCGCGTGCTGCGCCGCCTGGCGGCGCCGGTGCGCCAGGACGCCGACGGCTACGTCGGCCGCCTGTACCTCTACGAGGACATCACCGCACGCAAGCGCGCCGAGAGCGACCTGGCGGCGGCGCGCGACACCGCGCTGGTCGCGTCGCGCGCCAAGTCGGAGTTCCTCGCCACCATGTCGCACGAGCTGCGCACGCCGCTGAACGGCATCGTCGGGCCGATCGAGCTGCTGCTCGCTTCGTCGCTCGACGACGGCCAGCACGAGCAGGCGGCGACGGTGCGCGAATCGGCCGACCACCTGCTGGAGCTGATCAACCAGATCCTCGACTACGCCACCATGGATGCCGGCGCCCTGGCGCTGGAGACCGCCGACATGGACGTCGCCACCATCCTCGAGGAGGTGCGCGGGCGCTGTGCGTCGGAGGCGGCGCGCAAGGGCCTGGCGCTGGTCTGCCGGCTCGACGACAGCGTCTCGTGGCGCCTGCACGGCGACGCGCGCCGGCTGCGCCAGGTGGTGCTGTCGCTGGTCGAGAACGCGGTGAAGTTCACCGAGAGCGGCGGGGTCGAGGTGAAGGCCTCGCAACGCGGCGAGACTGCCGAGGGCGTCGAGGTGGACATCCGCGTCACCGACACCGGCATCGGCATTCCGCTCGGCCAGCAGACCGTGCTGTTCGACGCGTTCACGCAGGGCGACGGCTCGACCACGCGCCGCCACGGCGGCGCCGGCCTCGGGCTGGCGGTGGCGCGCCGGCTGGTCGGACTGATGGGCGGCGAGATCGGCGTCAACAGCGCGCCCGGTGTCGGCAGCACCTTCTGGTTCACGCTGGTGCTGCCGCGCGCCGTCGAGCCGATGCCCGAGCCGGTGCCGGTGCGCACCATCGGTCCGCTGTCGCTGGTGACGCCGCCGACGCCGCGCGGCCATCTGCTGGTCGCCGAGGACAACCTGGTCAACCAGAAGGTGGCGACCAAGATGCTCGCCCGCCTCGGCTACACCGCCGACGTGGTCGGCAACGGTCGCGAGGCCACCGCCGCGGTGTCGCGCGCCGCCTACGACGCGGTGCTGATGGACTGCATGATGCCGGAAATGGACGGCTATGCCGCCACCGAGGCGATCCGCCGCGCCGAGGGCGAGGAGCGCCACATCCCGATCATCGCCATGACCGCCAACGCCATGCCCGGCGACCGCGAGCACTGCCTGGCGGTGGGCATGGACGACTACGTCGCCAAGCCGGTCGACGTCGAAACGCTGCGCGCCGTCCTGGCCCGACACGTCCTGCCGCGCGCCGCCTGAGTGGCCGGCGCGCGGCCGGTCGCGCCACCTCGGGCGCGCCGCCTCTTGGGCCGGGCGCCAGGTGCGCTAAGGTGTAGCCCGCCGTGAGCTGGCAGCTACACCCCTACAGCCTCGCACTGCTCGGCACGGCCGCGATCGTGCTGGCGGTGGCGAACGCGGTGCGCCAGCGCGCCGCGCCGGGGGCGCGCACCTGCGCGATGCTGATGCTGGCCATCGCCTGGTGGTCGATCTGCTACGCGCTCGAGCTCAGCTTCACGACGCGCGAGGCGCAGCTGACGATGGTGCGCCTGGAGTACATCGGCATCCTCGCGACGCCGCTCGCCTGGCTGCTGTTCACCTTGCGCATGACCGGGCGCGACGGCTGGCTCGACTGGCGCGGCTACGCGGCGCTGATCAGCGTCCCGGCGCTGCTCTACGCGCTGGTGCTGACCGATCCGTGGCACCACTACTTCTACGCGCAGGCCGAGCTGGTGTCGGGCGGGCGCT
Source organism: Deltaproteobacteria bacterium (assembly GCA_033764095.1). Lineage (GTDB taxonomy): Bacteria > Desulfobacterota > Binatia > HRBIN30 > CADEER01 > JBDTMT01. Next base: position 16,371 of record JANRJF010000205.1, read on the forward strand.
GGGCGGTGCTGGCGGTGCGCTATGGCCCGGTCGGCTGGCTGAACGTCGCCTACGCGTACGCCTGCCTGGTGATCGGTACGCTCACCATCGTCTGGGCGTTCTGGTCGGGACCGCGCGTCTATCGGCGCCAGGTGGCGGCGCTGCTCGCCAGCGCCGCGGCGCCGTGGGCGGTGAACGCGCTGTACATGCTCGGCGTCAGCCCGGGCGTCGACCTCACCCCGCTCGGCTTCAGCGTCACCGCGCTCGGCGCGGCGTGGGCGTTGCGCCACACGCAGCTGCTCGACCTGGCGCCGGTGGCGCGCGACCGGGTGGTCGAGAACCTCGCCGATGCGATCGCCGTGCTCGACCTGCAGCACCGCGTCGTCGATGCCAATCCCGCCCTGCGCTGCCTGCTCGGGCGCGACGAGGCGGAGCTCATCGGCCAGCCGGCCGACGTCGTCTTCGCCGCCCATCCGGTGCTGCTGGCGCGGCTGGCTGGAGCCCCGGACGCCGTCGCCGAGGCGCTGCGCATCGACAGCCAGGGGCAGGCGCGCGCGGTGGACGTCGCCTGCACGCCGTTGCGCGATCGCGCCGCGCGCACCATCGGCACGTTGGTGGTGCTGCGCGACGTCACCGAGCTCGAGCGGGCGCGCGACGCCGCCGAGGCGCTGGCGCGCGCCAAGTCGGAGTTTCTCGCCACCGTCAGCCACGAGATCCGCACGCCGATGAACGGCGTCGTCGGCATGACCGCGCTGCTGCTGCAGTCGAAGCTCGACGCCGAGCAGCGCGATTCGGTCGAGACCTTCCGCACCAGCGGCGAGGCGCTGTTGGCGATCATCAACGACATCCTCGATTTCTCGAAGATCGACTCCGGGCGCCTGGCGGTGGAGACGGCCCCGTTCGCGTTGCGCGCCGCGCTCGCCGAGAGCCTCGAGCTGCTGCGTCGCCAGGCGGCGGCGCGCGGCCTGACGCTGACCCTCGACGTCGCTGCCGCGGTGCCGGACCGCTGGCTCGGCGACGTCGCGCGGCTGCGGCAGATCCTGGTCAACCTGGTCGGCAACGCGGTGAAGTTCACGCCCAGCGGCTCGGTGGCGGTGGTGGTCGGCTGCGCGCCGCTCGATGGCGACCGCTCCGCCCTGCACGTCGCGGTGCGCGACACCGGCATCGGCATTCCGCTCGAGCACCATGGCCGCCTCTTCCAACCGTTCAGCCAGGTGGATGCCTCGACCGCGCGCCAGTACGGCGGCACCGGCCTCGGGCTCGCCATCTCGAAACGCCTGGCCGAGCTGATGGGCGGCACCATCTCGGTCGAGAGCGCGGTCGGCGTCGGCTCGACCTTCCATCTGTACCTGCCGCTGCGCGAGGCGCCGGCGCAGGCCATCATCCCGCCGCCGGCGGCGGCCGGCGAGCCGGCGGCGAACGACGCGGCGCCGCCGCTGGCGGCACGCCTGCCGCTGCGCATCCTGCTCGCCGAGGACAACCAGGTGAACCAGAAGGTGGCGCTGCGCATGCTGAGCCGCCTCGGCTACGCCGCCGATCTCGCCGGCAACGGCGTCGAGGCGCTCGCCGCCGTCCGGCGCGCCGCCTACGACGTGGTGCTGATGGACATGCAGATGCCGGAGATGGACGGCCTCGAGGCGACCCGCCGCATCCGCGACGCGGCCGACGTCGCACAGCCGCGCATCATCGCGATGACCGCCAACGCGATGGAGGGCGACCGCGAGGCCTGCCTCGCCGCCGGCATGGACGACTACCTCGCCAAGCCGGTGCGCATCGACGACCTCAGCGCCGCGCTCGAGCGAAGCCAGGAACGTGACCGGTTACCGGTGACCGGTGACCGGTAGAATCAACGACAATCGTCGCCCGTTTCCTTCTTTCACCGGTGACTGGTCACCGGTCACCGGTCACGCTTCTCGCCTATCGCTGATACCGATCCACCACTTGCAGATAGCCGGCGACGTAGGCCGGTGAGCCGGCGGTGCGGATCACCTGGCCGTCGGTGAGCGTGATGATCAGCGGCAGGCCGACCGGCTGCTGGGCGCGCAGCACGGCGTCGGGAATGGTGACGATCAGCGCCTCGATCACCGGGTAGCAGTTGGGCACGCAGGGATCCTCGGCGCGGCGCACGGTGAACTGCAGTGGCGTACCGTCGTCGAGCGTCACGCTGGCGTAGCGCTGGCTGCCCTCGACGAAGTTCGACTGGAAGAGCAGGTAGCTGGCCAGCGCGCCGGTGGAGCGATTGAGCACGCCGAACAGGTAGCCGAAGCGCACCCGCTCGACGCTGCCCAGCGCCAGGCCCATCTCCTTGCCGGCGCGGTGCAGATCGATGAGCTTGCTGGTCTGGATCGGCGGCGCCTGGAAGAAGACGTCGTTGCCGCGCGGGGTCACCACCACGCCGGCCGCCACGTCGGCCGGGCTCAGCTCGCGCAGGTCGACCGCCTGGCCGCCGACCAGCGTCTGTTTCGCCGGCGGCTTCGGCGTGCACGCGACGAGCAACAGGCAGCAGGCGAGCAGGGCGGCGCGCATGGCGCCGCCTCTTTCCACGTCGGGCGCCGGCTGGCAATCGCGCCGCGCGGCGTCAGGGGAGGGCGGTGAGCGATCGAATCGGCCGCGAACGGCCGTAGCGCAGGTTGAAGTGACGGGTGGCCTCCTGGGCGTTGGCGAAGACGCGCCGCCGGTCCTCGTCGCGCGGCGCTTCGATCACTTCCTCCAGCCGCCGGCTCCAGGAGAAGAAGCGCCAGCCGTCGCCATCGTTGACCAGCGTCAGGCTGAGGTCGTTGTCGAGCCCACAGGACAGCACTTGCATTCGGTTTCCTCCCGCCCTCGTCGCGCTGCGTCTTTCTACGCCGGCGGGTGCCACGGTCCCAGTTGGCAGATCCTTTACCGGACGCGGCGCGCCGGCGCGGCAGGGTTTTGCGCCGCGCGCCGCGCCGCATAGAGCGAAGCGGTGCGTGGGCTGTCGCTGCTGGTCGGTCTGCTCGCACTGACGTTGATGCCCCACCTGGCCGACCGCTTCGTCTATTTCCCCAGTCGCGAGCTCGACGGCGGCACCCCGGCGGCGATCGGCCTGGCGTTCGAGGACGTCGTCCTGACCAGCGCCGACGGCGTGCGGCTGCACGCCTGGTGGGTGCCGGCGGCGCAGCCGCGCATGACGCTGCTCTTTCTGCACGGCAACGGCGGCAACATCAGCCATCGACTGCTCAAGCTGGCGGCGCTGAGCGAGCTCGACGCTTCGGTGCTGCTGCTCGACTACCGCGGCTACGGCCGCAGCGATGGGACGCCGAGCGAGGCCGGCACCTACGCCGACGCACAGGCGGCGTACGACTGGTTGCGTGCGCGCGGCGTCGCGGTCGAGGACATCGTCGTCTACGGCGAATCGCTCGGCGGCCCGATCGCCGTCGACCTGGCGGCGCGCAATCCGGTCGGCCGGTTGGTGCTGGAGAGCTCGCCGTCGAGCATCGCCGCGGTGGCGCGTTGGCATTACCCGTGGCTGCCGACCGACTGGCTGCTCACCTATCGCTACGACGCGCTGGCGCGCCTGCCGCGTGTGCGGGCGCCGGTGCTCCTCCTGCACAGCCCGACCGACGAGATCGTGCCCTACGCGATGGCGGAGGAGCTCTACGCCGCCGCGCCGGGCGACAAGCGACTGGTGCCGCTCGCCGGCGGCCACAACGACGCGTTCGCCGTTGCCGCGCCGGTGTACCAGGCGGCGCTGCGCGACTTCCTGCGCTGACGGCGCGCTACCGGCAGCCGTTCAGCGCCGCGTTGACCGCGGCGATGAGGTCGTCGATCGCCACCGCGCCGTTGCCGTCGGCGTCGAAGGCGGGGCAGGCGCTGAGCTCGCCGTTGCCCAGCGCGATGTTCACCCCGCGTACCACCTCGTCGACGCCGACGCTGCCGTCGCCGCTGCAGTCGCCGGCGCAGCCAGCCGGCGTGCTGACCGCGGTGGGCGTCGCGGTGGGCGTCGGCGTCGCCGTGCCGGCCTGACTGGCAGTCGGGGTCACGGCTGGCGTCGGCGCCTGGCTGATCACCGTTACGACCTTCGACGCCAGCATCGCGCCGTCGGCCATGCGCGCCACGCTGAGGATGTGCCGAGCGAGCTGCGCGGACGGGATGGCGGCACTGATCCCGTCGTTGGCGAGCGTGGTGTTCGGGGGCCCGTAGGGAGCGTACTCGGGGTGGTTGGCGAAGATGTCGGTGGTGACGTCCTCGGGGAAGAAGAGCTGCGAGATGCGGTAGGAGGTGTCGCCCTGCTTCACCTGGAAGTGGATGTGGATGGCGCGGCCGCTGTACCAACCAGGGAAGCAGGTATCGAAGAACACCGTGCCGTCGTCGGCGGTGGTCTGCGCGCCGCGGAAGAAGTCCTGGCTGGCGTAGGCCTGCTGTTGCAGGCACAGGCCGTTGTTCGGCGTCTGACCCGAGTAGCTGCCCTCGATGTTGGTGTGCCAGATCTTCACCGTGGCTCCGGCGACCGGCTGGCATGTCGCGTCGACGAGCTTGAGCGCCAGCCGCACCGGCAGCCCGCTCCAGCCCTCGGAGACGTCCCCGCGCAGCAGGTCGGTGGCGGTCGTGCACGGGCCTTGCGTGGTGGTGGCGACCAACTCGCAGGCGTCCGCCATCGCGGTGAACGGATCCGGATAGGACGCCTTGCCGGTCATCGCGGCGGTGCCACCGCTCGCCCAGTCGGTCGCCGCCGCGGCGCTGCTCAGCCGGATGCCGCCGCGCCGCAGCTCGGGGAGCAGCGGCAGCAGCCCGATTCCGGCCAGTAGGCGAACCACCTGTCGACGGCTGGGCTGCATGTGCACGGACACCTCTTTCGCTTGAGTGGGAAACTGTCCCACGCCGAGACTCTGCGTGGGAAAAGTTCCCATGTCAATGCGTGGGAGGCGGTCTCAGGCCGAGAGGCGATCTTTGATGAGCTGCATCACGCTCGTGTAGACCTGCTCGCCGGCGTCGTCGCGGACGACGAAAAACGGCGCCACATCGATGCCGTGCCGCGCGGCGATCGCCACGCCGGGACTGGACGGATCGCCTTCCTTGGCGATGACCACCTCGTTGATCCGCTCCCACAAGCCGCGGCCCATCAGCTGGTCCATCGCCTGTTCGCACTTCCGACACGGCCGCCCGTCGCGCAGCTCCTTCTTCACCATGGTGATGTGCATAGCGGCTTTTGTAATGCCGCCTCGCCGTTTCCCGCAACCGGCCTTGACGCATCGCCGAGGGCGGGGCGGCGCGGCGATTCTCGTCAAGGGGGGACGCCAAGCGGCTCGGCGATGATTACCAGGCCGTCCCGCACAGGAGGCAGCGATGCGATCCCATCTTCGGCTGGTCAACGGTTCGTTCGAGGACGCGCCGGCGCGTCCGCCGCTGGCGAGTCCACCGCCCGACGACGAGCAACTGCTCGACGCCTACTCGCGCGCGGTGACCTCGGTGGCGGAGCGGGTCGGGCCCTCGGTGGTCAACATCGAGGTGCGGCACGCGCCGCGCGGTCCGCGCCGACACGAGGCGGGCGGCAGCGGCTCGGGCTTCGTCATCGCGCCCGACGGCTTCATCATCACCAACAGCCACGTCGTGCACGGCGCCGAGGCGATCCGCGTCGCGCTGGCCGACGGTCGGCAGCTCGGCGCCGAGCTGATCGGCGACGATCCGGACACCGATCTCGCGGTGCTGCGCGTCCATGGCGGCGGCCTGCAGCCGGTGCGCCTCGGCGATTCGCAGGCCATCCGCGTCGGCCAACTGGCCATCGCCATCGGCAACCCGTACGGCTTCCAGTGTACGGTCACCGCCGGCGTGATCAGCGCGCTGGGCCGCTCGCTGCGCGCCAATTCGGGGCGCCTGATCGACGACGTGGTGCAGACCGACGCGGCGCTCAACCCGGGCAACTCGGGCGGCCCGTTGGTCGACTCGCACGGTCACGTCATCGGCGTGAACACGGCGATCATCCGTCCGGCGCAGGGGTTGTGCTTCGCCATCGCCGCGCGCACCGCCGAGTACGTCGCCAGCCGCCTCATTCGCGACGGCAAGATCCGCCGCAGCGTCATCGGCGTCGCCGGCCAGAACACGCCGCTGCTGCGCCGCGTCGTGCGCTTCCACGGCCTGCCGGTGGAGAGCGGCGTGCTGGTCGCCGGGTGCGAGGCGGACAGCCCGGCGGCGCGCGCCGGCCTGCAGAAGGGCGACGTCATCGTCGGCTTCGACGACACGCCGATCGCCGCGATCGACGACCTGCACCGCCGGCTCGACGAGAACGCGGTCGGGGTGCCGGCGACCCTGACCGTCCTGCGCCGCACCGAGATCGTGCGGGTGACGGTGACGCCGGTCGAAGCGGCGCGCTGAAGTCGTCCGTCCGGTCAACCGATCGGCGCCGCGCTCGTCATGGCAGGCCGAGAAGGAGGCGACACATGAGGACAGTCGCATGGGGCGCGCTGCTGGCCGGCGCGCTCGGCATCGGTCTGCCGACGCTGGTGACGGCGTCGCCGCCCGGCTGCTGCAAGATCCACTGCGCGGACGACGGGCGCGTCTCGGTGATGGTCATCGACGCGACCCAGCTCGAGTGCGAGGCCTACGAGCCGCAGTGCGAGGTACAGTGGACGGCGGCGCAGTGCGAGCCGCCGCCGGGCGAGCCCGGCTTTCAGATGCGGATCGAGTGACCCACCATCGGCCCGGCGGCGTGCGCCTCGCCGCCGGGCCGCGTTCCACGACCGGCTACCCGGCAGGGGGCGATCGGGCTATAGACCGGGCGATGGACACCACCGCCCAACCGGCCGCGATCGCGCGGCCGAAGAACCCCTACCTGCAACTGCTCCAGACCTGCGACTGCGACGGCTCCGACCGCCTCACCGGCGCGCCGCTGTGGTGGATGGCGGTGCGGCCCTGCGTCTTCCCGATGACCGCCATCGCGGTGCTGATCGGCATCCTGCTGGCGGCGGTGGATGGCCCGTTCGGGCTCGCGCAGGTCGGGCTTGCCGTCGTGGTGCTGGTCGGCGCGATCGCCGCGCACGCCGGCAACAACCTGCTCAACGACTACATCGACGTGCACGAGGGCATCGACCGCGACGGCTACTTCCGCACCGAGTACGCGCCGCATCCGATCCTGTCCGGACAGCTGACCAAGGACCAGGTGCTGTTCGGCGCCGCGGTGGTGCACGCCATCGACCTGGTCGTCCTGGCGATTCTCGTTGCCGCGGTCGGCTGGGGCGTGGTCGGCTTCGCGCTCGCCGGCCTGTTCCTCTCGATCGCCTACGTGGCGCCGCCGTTCTCGTTCAAGCGCCGCGGTCTCGGCGAGCTCACCGCCGCGGTGGTGTGGGGGCCGCTGATGATCGTCGGCGCCTACTACGCGCTGCGCGGCGCGGCGCCGGCGGCGGTGTGGCTGCAGTCGTTGCCCTACGGCCTGCTGGTCGGCGCGGTGCTGGTCGGCAAGCATCTCGACAAGCTGCCCCAGGACGGCCCCAAGGGCGTCGGGACGCTGCCGGTGCGGCTCGGCGCCGAGCGTTCACGCGCGCTGGTGGTGACACTCATCCACCTGTTCCTGATCTCGGTGGCGGCGCTGGTGATCACCGGCACCACCGGGCCGTGGGTGCTGCTCAGCCTGCTGGCCCTGCCGCGCCTGCGCTACCTGCACCTCGCCTACGCCAACGAGCGCCCCAGCGAGCCGCCCGCCGGCTACCCGGTCTGGCCGCTCTGGTACGTCGCCTTCGCGATGACCTTCGTGCGCACCGCCGGCGGCTTCTTCGTGCTCGGACTGATCCTCAACCTGGTGCTGAAGTGACCCGGTGAGCCGGTGCGCCGGTCGGCGCGCATGCTCGCGCGCACCGGCATTCCGGCTCACCGGCGCACTGGTTCACTGGCGCACTGGCTCCCCGCGCAGCCGCTTGAGGAACGCCTCCGCCAACGTCTCGTACAGCCCGACCGGGCAGAGCAGGCGCGAGGCGTGATAGGCGAGGATGCAACTCGCCAGCAGCGGCAGCAGCAGTCGCGGCGCATTGGTCATCTCGACGACGATGATCGCGGCGGTGAGCGGGCTCTGCACGACGCCGGCAAAGTAGGCGCCCATCGCCAGCAGGATGACGGCTTCGCGCGGCACGCCGGCGATCCAGGGCGCGGCGAGCTGGCCGAGCCCGGCACCGACGCACAGGCTGGGGGTGAACAGGCCGCCCGGGATGCTGCTGACCAGCGCCACGAAGCTCGCCGCAGCCTTGGCGAAGGGGAAGTAGAGCGGCAGGGTGCCGCCGTGCAGCAGCATGGTGCGCACCTCGGGATCGCCGCTGCCGTAGGTGAGCCCGTCGGTGAGTAGCCCGAGCAGCGCCAGGGCGAGGCCGAGCGAGCCGGCAACCGCCCACGGACGGCGGCGGCCGAGCCGCACGACGCGCGGCGTGGTGACCGCCACCGCGCGCGCGAACGCGCCGCCGAGTAGCCCGCCGCCGATGCCGATGGCCGGCACCCACAGCCAGGCGCGCACCGACGGCAGGTCGGCCGTCACCTGGCCGTAGAAGAGGTAGTAGCCGAGCACCGACAGGCAGAGCAGGCAGGCGACGATCGGCGTGCGCATGATCAGGCTGGCGTTCTCCTTCTCGAAGGAGCGCCCGATCTCCTCGAAGGCGAAGAGGAACCCGGCGATCGGCGCGTTGAAGGCGGCACCGATGCCGGCGGCTCCACCGGCGAGGATCAGGCCGCGCTCGACGTAGTGGCGCGGGAAGGTCGCGAAGCGGCGCGCTCCGTACAGGCAGCAGGCGGCGACGTGCACCGACGGCCCTTCGCGCCCGATTGTCGCGCCGGAGAACAGGCCCAGCGTCAGCAACAGGATCTTGCCGACCATGATGCGCAACGACAGCACCCGCGTACGCTGCGGGCTCTCGCCCAGCTTCAGCGCCGCGATGGTCTGCGGGATGCCGGTGCCCTCGGTGCCGGGGAAGGCGAGGTCGCGCAGGCGCGACACGACGATGATCCCGACGAACACCAGCACCGCCTGCCCGTAGGGCGTGCGCGCCTTCAGCCAGGCGGCGAGGTCGAGCGACCAGCGCTCGGCGTAGATGAACCACAACGCGCCGCCCCCGGCGGCGAGCGCCGCGAGCAACCAGACCAACTGCCGCCACCCGGCGGCCACGGCGCGCGACATCGGGGCCAGCCGATGACCGATCGCGGCGACGATTTCAACGCCGCCGCAGGAGATCCACCGATGAACACGGACCCCACCGTCCCCCCGCCGGATGAGTCCGGAGGGCCGCGTGATGTGGTCACCGGAACTCCCCGCCCCAACGCTTCCGGTTCGGGTCTTCCCGTCTCAGGGTGATGGTTGGGTGCGGTGTTCCTCGCGACAGTCCACCCGAGGCGGCCTACGACGGCTGCCGCCGCGGACTGCCTGTGCGCCAGCTGGGGAGCTGGACGTTCTTCCACGCCATGCAGCGCCGTTCCACCAGGTGGTAGCTGGCGACGGCCAGCGCCAGCGTGATGATCGCGGAGACCAGGACGTAGACGAGCACGCCGGCGCGCTGCACGTGCCACAGCGCCAGCGTCTGCTGGACGGGGAAGGCGTAGATGTAGAAGCCGTACGAGAAGTCCCCGCGCCCGTCGAAGCGGGTGAGCGGCAGCCGGTACGCCAGCCAGAACACCACGTAGGCCAGCGCCAGCGGGCGCAAAGGCAGCAGCTCGGGGACGCGCAGCGACGCGATCGCCAGCAGGCACGCCGCCGTGGCCACCCAGCGGTTCAGGTGCACCCAGCGCCGCCCGAGGTACAGCAGCGCGCCCGCGAAGAAGTGCGGCATCAGCCCCAGCATCAGCCCGTCGCCCAGCCAGGTGACCTTGGTCGCGATCGCCCCCGAGGTCTGGGCGGCCAGCGGCACGACCATCAGCGCGGCCACCACCGCCAGGCCCGCCCAGGCGAAGCGGTGAAACAGACCCAGCACGCCCACGACCGCGACGTACAGGTAGCAGCGGAATTCGTACTCCAGGCTCCACAGCGACCCGTCGAACACGCCGGGGTAGGGAACCTGCAGCGGCATCCCGAAGATGCCGTACTGGTTCATCCTCAGCCACGCGTTGCTGGTCGCGTAGCTGAGGGGACCGAGGGTGGGCGTGGTGAAGTAGAGGTCGAGCGTGCGGTTGATGGTGCAGTAGTGCAGCGGGCCGAAGACCACAGCGGTGACGATCAGGCACACCCAGAAGGCCGGCATGATGCGCAGCACGCGATGCCACAGGTAGCGCAACAGCGATCCCGCGTGGGCGTAGCTGCGGGTGATCAGGAACCCGCTGAGCACGAAGAAGCACTGCACGGCGACGCTGCCCAGCGATTCGCGCCCCGCGGTGAAGACCCGCAGGGGCTCCGGGCCAAATCCCCCGAGCGTGAAGCTGTGCGAATACAGCACCATGGCCGCGAAGAGAAAACGCAGAAACCCGATGCTGTTCTCTCGGCAGTCCGCGGCGACGGCCAGGCGATTGTCGGGGACGTTCACGAAGCGCGGCATCTTCCGCGTCGCCGCGTCGCCTTGTCAATTCGACGGCCGCCAAGCGTGGGCGACGGCAGGGCGCGACTGCACCTCTTCCCGAACGGCATCGCGCGGCCGGCCTTCGACGGCGCGCGCTGGTCTCGGATACGGCCGAACGGCGACGACGTCGCTGCCGGCGACAGCCGAGCGGCACAGTGCCGCTACACGCTGAGGTACAGTTCCACCGCAGGGTTGTGTGTCTCGTCGACGTGCTCGTAGCCGAGGCGGGCGAGCGAGGCGCGGAACTCGGCGGTGTCGGCGGGCGGGACCTGGATGCCGGCGAGCACGCGGCCGGTGGCGGCGCCGTGGTTGCGGTAGTGGAAGAGGCTGATGTTCCAGCGTTCGCCGAGCTCGTTGAGGAAGCGCAGCAGCGCGCCGGGGCGTTCGGGGAACTCGAAGCGGATCAGCACCTCGTCGGCGACGCGGGCGCGGCCGCCGACCAGGTGGCGGATGTGCAGCTTGGCGAGCTCGTTGTCGGTCAGGTCGGTGACCGGGTAGCCGCGCCCGTGCAGGTCGTCGATCAGCGCGCGGCGCTCGCTGGCGCCGGCGGTGACCTTGAGGCCGACGAAGATGTCGGCGCGCGCCGGGTCGGAGAAGCGATAGTTGAACTCGCTGATCGAACGGCTGCCGAGCGCGCCGCAGAAGCGCCGGAAGCTGCCCGGCTGCTCGGGGATGCGCACCGCCAGCAGCACCTCGGCGTGCGCGCCGGTCTCGGTGCGCTCGGAGATGTAGCGCAGGCGGTCGAAGTTGAGATTGGCGCCGCTCTCGATCGCCACCAGGGTGCGGCCGCGCGCCCGGTCGCGCTCGACCCAGCGCTTGAGACCGGCGACGCCGAGCGCGCCGGCCGGTTCGGCGATGGCGCGGGTGTCCTCGAAGATGTCCTTGATCGCGGCGCAGATCTCGTCGGTGGAGACCAGCAGCACCTCGTCGACGCACTCGCGCGCGACGCGGAAGGGCTCGGCGCCGACCTGTTTGACGGCGACGCCGTCGGCGAACAGCGAGACGCTGTCGAGCACGACGCGCTCGCCGGCGGCGAGCGCCGCGTACAGGCAGTTGCTGTCGTCGGGCTCGACGCCGATGACCCGCGTGTCGGGGAACAGTGCCTTGAAGTAGGCGGCGATGCCGGCGATCAGGCCGCCGCCGCCGACCGGCACGAAGATCGCGTCGATGGTCTCGGCCGACTGGCGCAGGATCTCGGCGGCGATGGTGCCCTGTCCGGCGATGACGTCGGGGTCGTCGTACGGATGGACGAAGACGCGGCCGTCGCGCTCGCCGATCGCCAGCGCGTGCGCGTAGGCGTCGTCGAAGCCATCGCCGTGCAGCACCGCCTGCGCGCCGAGCGCCCGCACCGCGTCGACCTTGATCGCCGGGGTGGTGGTCGGCATGGCGATCACCGCGTCGATGCCGAGCGCACGGCCGGCCATCGCCACGCCCTGGGCGTGGTTGCCGGCCGATGCCGCGATGACGCCGCGCCGGCGCGCCGCGGCGTCGAGCTGGCGCATCTTGTTGTAGGCGCCGCGGACCTTGAAGGAGAACGCCGGCTGCAGTCCCTCGCGTTTGAGCAGCACGCTGTTGCCGAGCCGTGTGGAGAGCCGCGCGGCGCGCTCCAGCGGCGTCTCGATGGCGATGTCGGAGACGCGTGCGCGCAGGATGCGGCTCAGGTACTCGGCGGCGACGGACATGGCGCCGCGAGCCTGCGCGGCACCGGCAGCGAAGGCAAGCCGCCTCTTCGATCGTGGCGAGTGCGGCGGCCGCGTTGGGCGCTACTCGGCGTAGCCCAGCTGTCGCAGGCGCTCGAGATCGGCCGCTGTCAGCGACGGCTGGCGCGCCGGCCGCGCGCGCTCGCCGTTGTAGGCCCGCACCAGATCCGTCTGGTATTCCATCAATCCGTCGAACACCGGCGATTGCTCGACGGCGTGCGGGAGCGGGGCGGTCGGATCGACCCGCCAATCGGCCACGGTGAAACGCGTCGGGCCGGGTTCGGCCGGATCGTGCCGGTAGTTCAGATCGGCCGCGCGCACCCCGACCAGCATCTGCTCGGGGTCCGGGTGGCGCGCGCCGGCGGGGTGGCTGAGCGCCGAATGGCTGTACGCCATCAGCGCCGGCGGCGCCTGCAGTCGGTGCAGCGCCGGCGCCAGGTCGACGCCCATCGGCGGCGGGTGCTCCGCCGACAGCCGCACGTGCGCGAGGCCGAGCAGCGTCGGCAGCACGTCGATCGAGCGCGACACCGACTCGTAGGTGCCCGGTGCCAGGCCGGGGGCGCTGATCATCAGTGGAATGGCGAGCACCTCGGGGGCGAGTTGGAAGCCGTGCGACCAGGCGAGGCGCGCGTTGGGGCGATACAGGACCTCGCCGTGGTCGGCGGTGAAGGCGATGAGCGATTGGTCGAACAGGCCGGCGTCGCGGATGGCGTCGACGACGGCGCCGAACAGCGCGTCGAGGTAGAAGAAGTTCGACTTGTACAGCACCTCGACGACGCGCGTCATGGTGCCGAAGTCGGCCTCGCCCATACTGGCCGCGGTGGCGGCCGGATAGAGCGAGAAGGTCGCCACCTGCTCGTGCCAGACCGGGCCGAAGCGGGTGAAGTCCTCGTCGCGCAGCCCGCGGCACTCCTGCGGAAAGGTGTCGCAGAAGGCGACGCGATACTCGGCCGGATAGGGCGCGTGCGTGACGCTGAAGTTGGTCAGCACCAAGGCGCGGTAGGTGGGATCCCGCTGCAGGCGAGCGAGGATGGCGCGGAAGCGAGGATCGCTGGCGCGCAGGAAGCGGCGCTCGTGGTAGGGGCGGTTCCCCATGCCAGCGTTGCCGTCGACGACGTGTGCGTCGTCGACCCCCTGCGCGAAGTTGAGATCCTTCGAGGCAAACGGGTGGGCGGCCCAGAAGTAGGTGTCGTATCCGGCGTCGCGGAATGCTTCGGCGACCGTGTAGACGTCGTCCGGCAGCCGATCCATGTTCGAGAACACGCCATGGCGCATCGCCTGGGTGCCGGTGAACAGCGCCGCGTAGTCGATCGCGGAGCGACCGGCCTCGCCGTGATGGCGGCGAAACACCACCGCGGAACGGGCGAAGCGCGACAGCTCCGGCGTGTACTCGACGTCCGGATTGTAGGGGCCCAGCGTCGCGGTGGTGACCGTGCACGGCGCGTAGAGCAGCACCAGGCGCGGCAGCGCGGCGGCGGGCGCGTCGGCGCCGCTGTCGGGGCGCCGGCCCGCCTGCTGCCACGCCGCCAGGCCGAGGCAGAGCGTCGCCAGCAGGGACACGCAGACGAACACACGAACACGCGACGACATGGGATGACCCGGCGGCCGGGAACTCGGCGGGCTGGACGAACGCCAGCATCCGCACCTGCACGGCGAAGAGCAAGGCGTATTCATCCACCGCCGCACGTGGCCGCCCGAGCGGGGATGGAACCGGCCGCGCGAATGCGGCATGGAGGGCGGGGAGCAGGAGCGGGCGCGCGTGTCGATAGCGGGGAGAGGCTGGCGCGCCCGCCTCGAGTCGATGGCCGCGGCGCGCTGGGCGCCGTGCGCGGTCGGCGCCGTGCTGGTCGTCTGGTGCGGCGTGCTGTTGCCCTTCTGGTCGCTCTTCGAGCTCAACCCCGACGAGGGCGGCAACCTGGCCAAGTCGATGCTGGTGGTGCGCGGCTTCCGCCTCTATCGCGACATCTGGAGCGACCAGCCCCCGCTGGTCACCTGGCTCGGCGCCGGTCTGGTCGGGCTGACCGGGCCCTCCATCGTCGCGGCGCGCCTACTGGTGCTCGGCTTCGCGGTCCTGCTGATCGCGCACCTCTTCGCCCTGCTGCGCCGGCGCAGCGGCGGCATCGCGGCGCTGGCTGGCACCGGCCTCGTCATGCTGGCGCCGAGCATCGCGGTGCTCAGCGTGTCGTTCATGATCGGCTTGGTGAGCATCAGCCTCTTCGTCGCCGCGCTCGCCAGCCTGTTGCGCGCCGACGACGGCCCGGCGCACGCGACGGCGTGGCTGGCGTTGGCGGGCCTGCTCGCCGGGCTGGCGCTGGCCGCCAAGCTCTTCGTCCTCCCCCTGCTGGGGCTGCTCGGCCTGTACGCCCTGCAGCGACACGGCTGGCGCGGGCTCGTCTACGCCGCCGCCCTGTTCGCGACCACCGCGCTGCTCGCCTGGCCGTGTGGTGTCGAGGCCTGGCCGCAACTCGCGCAGCCGCACGTCGTGGCGTTCGAAGCGGCCGCCTATCGCGACGCCATCCGCGTGATCTGCCTCAAAGAGCACCTCGGCCTGTTCGTCCTCGCTGCGGTCGGCGCCGTGCCGGCGTTGCGGCGCCGCGAGTGGTTGCCGGTCGCCTGCCTGGCGTACGGGGTCGCGGTGCTGCTGCTGCACCGGCCGTTTCACGCCCATCACATGGTGCTGGTCGCGGTGCCGGCGGCGTGGTTGAGCGGGCTCGCGGTCGCCGCCGGGCTGGCGGCGTACGATCGCGCCGCCGCCGCCCACCGGCGAAGGGCGGCGGTCTGCGGCGGGCTGGCGCTGGTCGCGCTGGCCGGTATCGGCGTCTTCCAGCTGCGCGAGAGCTGGCGCGCCGCGTTCAGAGTGCGGCTGGCCGACCAGCGCGGGCGCGCCGACCGGCACCTCCTGGTGTCGAGCCTCCGCGCCTATGCCGGCGACAATCCATGGCTGCTCACCGACCGCCCGATGTACGCACTGCAGGCCGGCCTGCAGGTGCTGCCCGAGCTGGCGATCATCTCCGACAAGCGCATGACGATGCTGCACGCCGGCCCGCCCGGCTTCTTCAACCGGCTGCTCGAGCAGTACCGGCACCCGCAGGTGTTGCTGCTGCGCCACGACGACTATCCGCCGGTGTTCGGCGAGCAGCTGCAGCGCGAGTACGTGCGGCTGGCGCACGGAGCGCTCGGCGCGCGCCATTTCGTCCAGGCCGCCGCGATCCCCGCGCCCCCGCCGCTCGACGACTTTGCCGAGGCGCTGAAGCACGTCGAACACGACGGCCCGCCGCGCTACGCGCGCCACTCCGCCGCGGACTTTCCGGCCATCGCCGAGACCATTCTGCAACAGCAGGAGCTCGACGGCGGCTGGCTGGTGAACCTCGACCCGCTGCAGTGCTACGACGCGCCGCAGCGCGAGGCGCTGGCGCGACGCCACGCCGCCCTGGCGCGGCAGTTCGAACAGGTCGGCCGGCGCCGCGATCAGTCGCCGGAGAACGGGTCCTCGCTCGACAACGGCGCCACCGTGGCGCAGATCCGCTACCTGCTGCGGGTGTACGGGTTGGCGCCCGACCCGCGTTACCGCGCGGCGGCGATGCGCGGCATCGAGTACCTGTTGGCCAGCCAGAGCGCCTGCGGGGCCTGGCCGCACTCGTTCCCGCCGACCAGGCCCTACCAGGCGCGCCTGACCATGCTCGACGACGCGACGCTGAACCCGCTGCGGCTGTTGCGCGAGGTGGCGGCGGCGCGCCCGCCGTTCGACCCGCTGCCGGAGAGCCTGCGCCGCCGCGCCGCCGCCGCACACGCGCGCGGGCTCGACTGTCTCCTGCGCTTGCAGATCCGCATCGACGGCGCGCCGGCCGGCTGGGCCGGCCAGTACGATCCCCGCACGCTGGAGCCGGCGCATGGCCGCTCGTTCGAGCTGCCCGGGCTCACCAGCCGCGAGACGGTCGACACCGTCGAGTACCTGATGACGCTCGACGACCCGCCGCCGGCGGTGGTCGCCTCGATCGAGGGCGCGGTGCGCTGGCTGCGCGCCGTGCAACTCGACGGCCTCGAGTTGCGCGCCGTCGCCGCCGCGCCGGACGCCGCCGGCGCAGCGGATGTCGTCCTCGCCGCGGCGCCGGACGCGCCGCCGCTGTGGGCGCGCTTCTACGAGATCCCCGGCAACCGGCCGTTCGTCGCCGAGCGCGGCGGACGCAAGCTGTACGACTTTGCGGCGCTGTCGCGCGAACGCCGCGTTGGCTACGAGTGGTACGGGCGGTTCGCGACGACGCTGCTCACACGCGATTACCCGGCCTGGCAGGCGCGCCGCGCGCCACCCGTCGGGACGACCAACCAGGGGACGCATGACGCCGGTGGCGGCTTGACCGGCACGGCGCGGCGGCAGTAGCGTCCGCGCCGTTTTGTGGCTCGCGCCGGCGACCGGCGCTCAGACGAAGGGGGACGTGATGAATCTGGCGGCATGGACGGTGGCGACGGTTGCACTCACGGCGTGTTGCAGCGCGGCGGCGATGGACCCGGGCTGGTCGGTGCGCATCTGCCGCGGGCAGACCGAGGCGTCGGAGATGAAGATCATGGTCGGCGAGAAGTCGGCCGACACGCAGCTGGTGAACTGGCAGAGCGACAGCGGCCAGACGACCTTCCCGCTGCCCGAGAAGCTGGCGACTGCCAAGAGCATCAGCGTCTCGATCGACTCCGAGCCCGCCGACGGCAAGGTCACCGCCTGCGTGATGTGGCAGGGCAAGCCGGCCAAGACGATGAAGTTCAACGACCTGATGGCGGCCACCGTGGTGCAGACGGAGAGCGATCCGGCCTGCCCCTGTAAGTGAACGTCGGCTGTCAGCCGTCAGCCTTCAGCCGCGGCTGAGCGCTGATGGCTGATGGCTGATGGCTGATCGCTACAACTCGACGAACGCTTCGGCGAGGTTGAGCGCGTGGTTGCGGATGCGGCGCACCGCCACCAGCATGTCGTTGAAGAAGATCCCGGCGGTCGGCGAAATGCGCTGCGCTGCCAGGCGCTGCAGGTTGGCATCGCGCAGCGCGTCTGCCTCGGTGGCCAGGTACTCGGCCTTGGTGGTGATGGCATCGAGCCAGCCGCTGTCGCGCCGGCGGATGCGGTCGACGATGTCCTCGAACAGCGCGATGGTGCGGTCGAGGTAGCCCTGCAGGTCGCGTAGCGCGTCGCTGTCGATCACCACGCCCTCGCGCACCAGGCGGCGCCGGTAGTTGGCCAGTCGCTCGCAGTAGTCGGCGACGCTCTCGATCTCGTCGGCGGCGCGCACCAGGGCGCGGCACTCGGCGCCCTGCGCCACGCTCAGCGTGCCGGCCATGACGCGCGCCAGGAACACGGTGACCTCGTGCTGCGCGGTGTCGGTGGCCTTCTCGCGCTCGAGGATCTGGCGCCGCAGCTCGCGCGACTCGGTGTGCAGGTCGGCGAGCAGGTCGCGCGTCAACTGCAGCGCCGCGTCGGCCAGCCCGGCCATGTGCAGCACTTCCAGCCGGCACTGTTCGATGGCCAGCGCCGGTGCCTCGACCATGCTGGGGCGCAGGTAGCGCAGGCCGGCGCGCTCGCGCAGCGACTTGCCGATCAGGCGATGGGCGAGACGGACCAGCAGCGTCAGCAGCGGCAGCGACACCACCGCCAGCAGCAGGTTGAAGGTGGTGTGCGCCAGCGCGACCTGCACCGGCGTGGCGATCGGCGGCTGACCGTCGGCGCCGAGCTGACGCAGCCCGAGCGCCGCGACGACGCGCAGCCAGAGGTCGAAGCCGGCGAGCAGGACGACGCCGGTGGAGGCGTTGAACAGCGTGTGCAGCAGCGCGGCGCGGCGGCTGTCGGCGGTGGCGGGCAGCGCCGCGCGATGCGCGCTGACCGTGCTGCCGAGGTTGGCGCCGATCACCAGGGCGAGGGCGCCGTCGAGGCGCAGCAGCCCGGTACCGGCCAGCGCGATGGTGATGCCGACCATCGCGGTCGCCGACTGCAGCAGCGCGGTCGCCGCCGCGGCGAACAGCACCGCGCCGAGCACCGCCACGGCGCCGCGGTCGAGCGGTTGCAGCAGCCAGAGCGGGTAGTCCCACGCTGGCAGCGTGGTGCAGGCGTGTTCGAGCCAGCGCACCGCGATGAACAGCATGCCGGCGCCCATGGTCAGCGCGCCGGCGAAGCGCAGCCGCTCGCGCGTCGCCAGCAGGTGGACGATGGCGCCGACGCCGAGCAGGGCGAGGCCGGCGCGTCCGAGCCGCAGCGCCAGCAGCCAGGCGGTGGCGGTGGCGCCGAGATTGGCGCCGACCAGCACGCCGGCGGCGGCGCCGAGGTCGAGCAGGCCGGCGTTGACGAAGCTGACGATCATCACCGCCGCGGCGGCGGACGACTGCACGATCAGGCTGGCGACCGCGCCGGTGGCGACCTGCGCCCGGCGCGTCGCGCCGACCGTGCTCATGCGGCCGCGCAGGCGGTCGCCGAACAGCACCTGCAGCGCCTCGGAGACGATCTTGAGGCCGTACAGCAGCAGTCCGAGGCCGCCGATCAGGCCGAGCAGCGCGCTCATGCGGCGCTCATCCGAGGTCGCGCTCGAGCCCGTGCAGCGCGTTGCGGAACAGCCGCGTGATCAGCAGCCGCAGCAGGCCGCCGAGGCCGGGCAGCCGCGACTGGAATCGGCAGCGCCAGGTGACCAGCGTGCCGCCGTCGCGTGGCTCGAAGATCACCTCGCCGAGGTGATCGCGCATCGGCACCGGTCCGCGCAGGACGGTGTAGGTGAAGCGATGCGGCGGGTCGTAGGTCAGCACCTGCTCCTGCGTCCGGGTGCCGCCGGCGGAGAACTCGCGCACGCAGCCGACACCGTTCGGCGGCGGCGTGCCGAGCTGCGCCAGGCGCACCGGCCCGAGCCCGGCCCACTCGCCCCAGCTCGCATGATCGGTGTAGCGGGCCCAGACGCGCTCCAGCGGCTGGCGGAAGTGGCGCTGAACTTCGACGTGCTGCACGCGCACCCCCGAGCACGCACGCAGTGCGGATGTCAACGCGGTGAGCCGGTGCGCCGGTAAGCCGGTGCGCCGGTGCGCCAGGGCCTCGCACCGGCTCACCGGCGCACCGGCTTACCGGCGCACCGCCTCACCGTCGCCGGCGTCTCGCGCAGCGCAGCGCGCGACCGCTGATGTGGGCGGTGCGCAGGTCGCCGAACGGCGTGCCGATGCCGGAGTTGAGCACCATCGCGACGGCCAGCTGCTGGTCGGGATCGCACCAGGCGCCGGAGCCGCCGAAGCCGTAGTGGCCGAAGCCGCGCGGCGGGGTGCCGGCGGTGGTGGCGGCGCGGTGGTAGCCGAGCCGCCAGTGCATCGGAAAGGGCACGACCAGGTCGATGCGGCGCGTCTGCACCTCGGTGGCGCGTGCCAGGGTGCGCTCGGACAGCAGCCGCGTGCCGTGCAGCGCGCCGCCGGCGCCGAGCACGGCGTAGAGCTTGGCCAGCGCGCGCGCGGTGAACAGGCCGTTGGCGGCGGGGATCGAGGCGGTGAGCGTCTCTGGCGCGTCCCAGGCGAAGTCGGTGATGCCGGGTGCCAGCAGCGCGTCGGCGATGCGGCGCGGGTCGTAGCGCACCCGCGCCAGACTGAGCAGGCGCTGCAGGCGGTCGAGGCTGGTGCCCATCGCCGCCATGCGCTGGCGGCCGCGCTCCGGCACCGACAGCGATGCGGCGCGGCCGATCATCTCGCGTGGCGCGCCGACGAAGAGGCCGTCGAGACCGAGCGGCTGCGCGATCTCGCGCTGCACGAAGGTGGCGAAGCGCTCGCCGGTGGCGCGTTGTACCAGCTCGCCGACCAGCCAGCCGAAGGTGACGCCGTGGTAGGCGCTGGCCGAGCCGGGCGGGAGCAGCGGCGCGCTGCGCGCCAGCGCGTCGGTCATGTACTGCCAGTCGCGCATGCGCTCGGCGCCGTCGATCAAGGTGCGGATGTTGTAGAGCCCGGCCTGATGGCTGAGCAGCTGGCGGATGGTGATGTCGCCCTTGCCCGCCTGCGCGAACTCCGGCCACAGCCTGGCCACGCGGTCGTCGTAGTCGAGCAGGCCGCGGTCGACACACAGGTGCAGCGCCGTCGCGGTGACGCCCTTGGTGGTGGAGAAGGACACCGACATGGTGTCGGCCTGCCAGGCAGCGCCGGCGTCGTTGCGCTGGCCGCCCCAGAGATCCACCACCTTGTCGCCGCGGTGGTAGACGCACACCGCCGCGCCACCGCCGCGCGGCGTGCGCCGCAGCTGCGCCGCGAGTGCGCGCGCGACCGGGTAGAAGTCGGGATGGGCGGTGCCCTGCAGCGATGACATCGGAAAACCTCAACACAGATGACCACAGATGACCACAGAGGGACACAGAGCCGCCCGGCCCGCCCACCTTCGTGTGCCTGCGTGGTCATCCGTGTTCATCTGTGGTTGATTCTTTCCTTCGCGGAAGGGGACTGACGCATGACCGAACGAGTGAGCGTGACCATCAGTGGCGGCGTCGCCGACGTGCGCCTGAACCGACCGGAGAAGCTGAACGCGCTCGACCGCGCGATGTTCGAGGCGCTGGCCGAGACCGGCGCCGGCCTGAAGAGCGATCCGTCGGTGCGCGCGGTGGTGCTGTCGGGCGAGGGGCGCGGCTTCTGCGCCGGGCTCGACTTCGCCAGCTTCATGGCGATGGCCGGCGACGCTGACCCCGGTGCCTCGCTGCTCGACCGGCGCAGCGCCGACAGCCCGGCCAACTTCGCCCAGCGCGCCGCCTGGGTGTGGACCGAGCTGCCGGTGCCGGTGATCGCGGCGGTGCACGGCGTCGCCTACGGCGGCGGCCTGCAGATCGCGCTCGGCGCCGACATCCGCATCGCCGCGCCGGACGCGCAGCTGTCGGTGATGGAGATCAAGTGGGGCCTGATCCCCGACATGAGCGGCACGCAGACGCTGCGTCACCTGGTGCGGCTCGACGTCGCCAAGGAGCTCACCTTCACCGGCCGCGTCGTCTCCGGGCGCGAGGCGGCGGAGCTCGGCCTGGTGACGCGCGTCGCCGAGGATCCGCGCGCCGCCGCACTGGCGATGGCGCACGAGATCGCCGGCAAGTCGCCCGATGCCATCCGCGCCGGCAAGCACCTGCTCGACCAGGCACCGCTGGTCAGCGTCGCCGACGGGCTGCGCCTGGAGGAACGCCTGCAGCGCGGCCTGATCGGCTCCGCCAACCAACTCGAGGCGGTCGCCGCGAACATGCAGAAGCGCCCGCCGGTGTTCCGCGACCCCGCCTGAAGAGCGAGGCTGTTAGGCTGCTAGGCTGTTGGCTGCTAGGGAAACTTCTCCGCGCGTCTCGCCCAACCGCCTAACCGCCTAACAGCGTAACAGCCTGTCTTGCAGCCGCTCGGCGGCTCAGCCATACCACCACAGATGTCCAAGCCCTGGCGCCTGCTGCTGATCGGCGTTGCCGTGGTCGCGGGCGTCGCGCTGCTGGTCGCTCTCGGGGACGCCATCCGATCGCTCGGCGCGATCGAGAACGCGCTGTCCGATCCCGGCACCATCGCCGAGTCGGTGATCGACGAGCTGCTCGCCTCGGTGCCGGAGGAGCCGGCGCTGCGTCCCGACGATCCGCTGATCGCCAGCCGGCAGATCCTGGTCACCGCCAACATCAACGAGCGCACCGCCAAGAACGTCGCCGCGCGCCTGCTCTACATGGACGCGCTCGACCACAAGCGGCCGATCGACCTCTATCTCTCGACGCAGGGCGGCTGGGTGGACAGCGCCTTCACCATCATCGACACCATGCAGCTCATCGACGCGCCGGTGAACACCTGGGCGATCGGCGGCTGCTACTCCTCCGGCGCGCTGATCCTCGCCGCCGGCACCGGGCGTCGCTTCGCCACCCCGAACGCGGTGCTGATGATCCACGCCAGCCTCGACGAGGAGACCAAGGAATCGTACTCCTACGAGCGCCTGGCGCTGCAGCGCTACGAGCGCATCTGGAAGCGGCGCGCGCAGCTGCCGGAGGCGTGGTTCCCGATGGTCGGCGGCGAGGAGTACTACCTGTCGCCGCAGGAAGCGCTCGACTTCAAGCTGATCGACGAGATCCGCCCGCTGCGCAACCGCAATGTCGCCAGCGCGCCGAGCGGCCGCCGCAGCGCCGAAGCGGCGCGCAGCACGCGCGAGTCCGGCGAGGCGGCGCAGCGCCCCGATCGTCCCTGACGCGGGTGGGTTGGGCGCCGGGCGTGCCGTGGACGAAGCGCGCGCGGCACGAGTGCAGCACGACGAACACAGACGACGACCCGGAGGAGACATGTTGGTCGACAGGTTCCGCCTCGACGGCAAGGTCGCGATTGTCACCGGCGCCGGACGCGGCATCGGCCAGGGCTGCGCGCTGGCGTTCGCCGAGCAGGGCGCCTCGGTGGTGGTCGCCGCGCGCACCAGGGAGCAGGTCGAGGCGACCGCCGAGCAGGCGCGCGCCTTCGGCGTGAAGGCGGTGCCGGTGGTGTGCGACGTCATGCAGCGCGCCGACCTGGAGCGCCTGGTGGCGACCGCGATGGGCGAGCTCGGGCGCATCGACATCCTGGTCAACAACGCCGGCGGCACGCCGCCGATGGAGGCGCTGCACACCAGCGAGGCGATGTTCGAGGAGTCGTTTCGCTTCAACGTCACCTCCGCCTTCCTGCTGACTCGGCTGAGCGTGCCGAAGATGCTGGAGAGCGCCGGCGGCGGCAGCATCGTCAACATCTCCTCCGCCGCCGGGCGCCTGGTGATGGCGGGCTTCGTCGCCTACGGCACCGCCAAGGCGGCACTGTCCTTCATGACGCGCGAGCTCGGCCGCGAGTTCGCTCCCAAGGTGCGGGTCAACGCGATTGCCGTCGGCGCGGTCGAGACCTCGGCGCTGGCGCCGTTCCTCGACGACGAGCTGCGCGGCAAGATGGAAGCGCTGACGCCGATGCGCCGCATCGGCACGGTCGAGGACATCGCCATCGCGGCGCTCTACCTCGCCTCACCCGCCGCCGGCTGGGTGACCGGCAAGGTGTTCGAGGTCGACGGCGGCACCGAAGCGACCAACTGGCCGTTCGAGCCGACCGGTATCTGAGCCGCGCCGCCGCGTGTCTTGACACGTCAGGCGCCGCTCATGTCATCTGGCGCCTCATCCAATCGGGGGAGTCGCCATGCCGACCATCTACGGAGCCAACGCCTCGCCGTTCGTGCGCAAAGTGCGCGTCGTGCACGCCGAGAAGGGTGTGCCGTACGAGCTGGTGCCGGTGTTCCCGGGTCCGGGAGCGCCGCCCGAGTTCCAGGCGATGAGCCCGCTGTCGAAGATTCCCGCCTACCGCGACGGCGACCGCACGCTGGCCGACTCGTCGGTGATCTGTGCCTACGTCGAGCGCATGCATCCGACGCCGGCGCTCTACCCGAGCGATGCGTACGACTACGCCCGGGCGCTGTGGTTCGAGGAATACGCCGACGGCGGCATGACGCCGATCGTCGGCGGCAAGCTGTTCTTCCAGCTGATCGTCGGGCCGCGCTTCATGGGCCGCCAGACCGACCAGAAGCTGGTCGACGAGGCGAAGCACACCGACCTGCCGAGGTTGTTCACCTATCTCGACGGCGAGGTGAAGGGGCGCGAGTTCCTGGTCGGCAACGCGTTGTCGATCGGCGACATCGGCGTCGCGACGCAGTTCGTCAATCTCGGCCACCTCGGCATCGCGCCGGATGCGACGCAGTTCCCGCACCTGGCCGACTACGTGCGTCGCATGCTGGCGCGGCCGTCGTTCGCCGCGCTGGTCGAGGAGGAGACGCCGCAGTTCGCGGCGTGAGCACGGCGCGAGCATGCGCGCCGCGCGCCTGCTGGGGCTGACCGACGGCGTCGCGTCCGAGGACGCCCAGGCCGGCCTGGCGCGCGGCTTTCAGCTATTCGTCCTGTTGCACGTCAGCGCCCGCACGCTGCTGTGGGCGCTGAAGGACGACGACCACCTGGCACTGCGCCTGATGCTGCCGGCCGGCCTGGCGCTCTGCTTCCTGGTCGCCGCGCGGCGCCCGGCGTGGGCGCGCCGCGCCACGCTGGCGGCGCTGCTGCTGCTCAGCACCAAGCTGTTCGCCTCCTTTCCCGGCACCTCGAACCACTTCTTCATCGAGTACTGCTGCGTCGCCCTGCTCACCCTGTGCGATCTCCGCGACGCCGGCGAGCGCGCCCTGGCGCTCAACGCGGCGCGCTGGCTGATGCTCATCGTGCTGTTCTGGTCGGGCGTGCAGAAGGTGCTGTACGGCACCTACTTCAACGCCGCCTTCCTGGGCTTTTCGGTGGCGCACAAGCCGAGCTTTGCCGCCGTGTTCGCTTGGCTGCTGCCGGCCGAGGAGCTGGCGCGCCTGCAGGGGCTGCGCGCCACCGCCGTCGGCAGTGGACCGTTCGCGATCAACGCGCCGCTGGCGCGGCTGGTCGCCAACGGCGCCTACCTGTTCGAGATCGTCGCGCCGTGCCTGCTGCTCTGGCGGCGCACGCGCGTCTGGGCGGTGCTGGCGACCATCGGCTTCCTCGTCTGTATCGAGGCCGGCGCGCGCGAGCTGATGTTCGGCGCCTTGTTCGTCAACCTGCTGCTGCTGTTCCTGCCGCGTCCCGTCAACCGCGTCCTGCTGCCCGGCTTCGCGGCCTTCTACGCCGTGTTGATCGCGACGCGGCTCGGCCTGCTGCCGAAGTTCCAGTTCAATTGACCCTCGCCGCCAAACAGCGCCTGGTCGTCGCCGTGCTGGCGGTGCTCGCCGTCTGGCCGATCGCGCACCGCGCCCTGGTCGTGCACGCGCGCATCGACCCGTGGCGCTTCTTCGGCTGGGCGATGTACTGCACGCCGAAGCTGCCGGTGACCGTCGAGGCGCGGGCCAGCTACGGCCGCGCCCGCGTGCCGCTGGTCACCGGCTCCCTGCCGCCGCCCCTGCAGCGCGCCATCTACCGTTTCAGCCACCGCCGCGCGCAGTGGGGCACCTTCGAGCGCCCCGACCGCCTCGCTGCCCGCCTGCTCGCCGACCAGCGCGACGCCGACGCGATCGAGATCCTCGTGCGCCACTGGTATCTCGACGCACCGACGGCGACGATCAAGGAAGCCCGCTACACGTATCGGTACGGGCGTGATGGGATGCCGTAGGGGCGAATCCTGGAGCCGTCATGATGGATGATGCGAACGTCGATCCGAGCACGCTGGTCGATCTGACCCGCTACCCGATTCTCGATCCGCACGGCGCCGCGATGCACGCGGTGCTGCAGTGGACGCGCGCCGAGCTGGCGGCGCGCGGCGCCTGCGAGGTCCCGTGCTTCCTGTCGCCGGCCGGGTTGGAGGCAATCCGCACCGATGCGCGCCGCTTGGCGCCGCGCGCCTATCGCAGCGAGGGCTACGGCACCGCCTATCTGGAGGTGCCCGACTTCGAGCTGTCGCCCGACCATCCGCGCCGCTACCTGGAGCGCGCCGCGGTCGGCGTCGTCGCCTACGACATGTTCCCGGCCGAGTCGCCGATGCGCCGCCTCTACGAATGGGAGCCGTTCATGCGCTTCATCGAGGCGGTGCTGCAGCGCGGCCCGCTGTTCCGCTACGCCGACCCGCTCGGTGCGCTGAACCTCGCGGTGATGACCGAAGGCGATCAGTTGCAGTGGCACTTCGACCAGACCGACTTCGTCGTCTCGCTCGCCGTGCAGGACGCGGAGGAGGGCGGCGACTTCGAGGTGGCGCCGCGCATCCGCTCGGCGCAGGACGAGCGCTACGACGCGGTCGGCCGCGTGCTGCACGGCGCGCGCGAGGACGTCGTGCGCCTGCCGATGACCCCCGGCACGCTGCTGATCTTCGAGGGCCGCCACTCGATCCACCGCGTCAGCCAGATCCAGGGGCCGACGCCGCGCCTGGTCGGCCTGCTCGCCTTCGACACCAAGCCGGGCACGCGCAGCACCGAGCTGCTGCAGCTGGCGCGCTACGGCCGCACCGCGTGACGGCGCGCGGCGATGGCAACTCGCAGCGAGAGCGACGAGCTGGGCAGCGTCACGCTGCCAGCTGACGCGCTCTACGGCGTCGAGACGGCGCGCGCGCTCGCTCACCTCGCGTTCTCGCGCCATCGGCTGCGCGACTACCCTGCCTACCTGGCGGCACTGGCGGCGGTGAAGCGCGCCGCGGCGCGCGCCAACCAGCGCGCCGGCGTGCTGGCGCCGGCCGTGGCCGGCGCGATCGACGCGGCCGGCGACGCGGTGATGCGCGGCGCGCATGCCGAGCAGTTCCCGGTCGACCTGCTCGGCGGCGGCGGCTCGATCGGCGTCAACATGAACCTCAACGAGGTGCTCGCCGCGCTCGCCACCCGGCAGCTCGGGTCGACCGCGGCGGTGCAGCCGCGGCGCGACGTCAACGCCTCGCAGTCCACTGCCGACGTCTGCCACAGCGCCGCGCGCCTGGCGGTGCGCGCCGCGGCGGTCGACTGCCTGCGCGCGGTCGACGCGGCGGCGACCACCCTGCAGGCGCACGCGCAGCGCTGGGCTGCCGTGCCGACGCTGGCGCGCACCTGCCTGCAGGATGCGATGCCCACCACGGTCGACGTGCTGTTCGCCGGCCACGCCGGCGGGCTGCGGCGGCGCGCCGCGGCGCTGCGCGAGTCGCTCGCTCCCCTCGATCAGGTGGTGCTGGGGGCGACGGTGATCGGCGATGGGCAGGGCGCTCCACCGGCCTATCGCACCGCCGTGGTGCCGGCGCTGGCGGAGCTCGTCGGGCGGCCGCTCGCCGCCCATCCGCATCCCGCCGACGCGCTGCAGCACGGCGACGACCTCGCCGCGGTGTCGGCGGCGCTGGTGTTGCTGGCCCAGGCGCTCGGCAAGCTCGCGCAGGATCTGCGCCTGCTCGCCTCCGGTCCGCGCGGCGGCCTCGGCGAGCTGCGCCTGCCGCACGTGCAGAGCGGCTCGAGCTTCTTCAGCGGCAAGTCCAACCCGGTGCTGCCGGAGTCGGTCATCCAGTGCGTCTGCCAGGTGCTCGGCTGCGATCGCGCCGTGCAGGCTGCCGCCGAGCGCGCCGAGCTGCACCTGCAGGTGTTCGACGCCGTCGCGGTGGTGAACGCGCTCGACGCGCTGTCGATGCTCGGGGTGGTCGTCGAACGCTTCGAGCGCCTCTGCCTGCGCGGTCTGGCGGTGAACGAAGCGCGCTGCCGCGAACTCGCTTCGTAAGGCGCTCTAACCACCAAGGCACCAAGAAACAAAGAGGTCTTCGTGCCTTGGTGCCTTTGTGGTGAAAGAAGGCCGCATGGAACCGCACCGCTTGGACTGGGCCCGCACCTGGATCGCGAAACCGAAGCATCTCTTCATCGACGGCGAGTTCGCGCCCGCCAGCGGCGACGACACATTCGAGAACACCAACCCCGCCACCGGCGAGACGCTGGCCGAGGTGCGCGGCGCATCAGCGGCCGACGTCGATCGCGCCGTCGCCGCGGCGCGCGCGGCGTTCAACGGCCCGTGGCGCGGGCTGGCTCGGCGCGAGCGCGCGCGCGTGCTGCGCCGCCTCGGCGAGATCGTGCGCGCGCACCGCGCCGAGCTGGCGACGCTGATCGCGCTGGAGAACGGCAAGCTCTACCGCGAGGCGTACGACGACGACATGCCAGACACCGCCGACGTGTTCGACTACTACGCCGGCTGGACCGACAAGCTGTACGGCGAGACCTGCCCGGTGGACGGGCCGTTCCTCAACTACACGCTACGCGAGCCGCTCGGTGTCTGCGCGCTGATCGCGCCATGGAACTACCCGCTGCTGCTGGCGGCGTGGAAGCTGGCGCCGGCACTGGCGATGGGCAACACCGCGGTGCTTAAGCCGTCGCCGTACACGCCGTTCTCGCTGCTGCGCTTCGCCGAGCTGGTCGCCGAAGCAGCCGACCTGCCGCCGGGCGTGTGCAACGTCGTGCTCGGCGATGCACCGGTCGGCGAGGCGCTGACCCGCCATCCCGACGTCGACGCCGTCTCCTTCACCGGCAGCACCGCGATCGGCCGCCAGGTGCTGCGCGGCGCCGCCGACTCCAACCTCAAACGCGTCGCGCTGGAGCTCGGCGGCAAGTCGCCCAACATCGTCTTCGCCGACCTGCCCGACCTCGACTTCGCCGTCGAGCGATCCTTCACGCTGATGTTCGCGCAGAAGGGCGAGAAGTGCTCCGAGCCGACCCGCTTCCTGATCCAGCGGCCGCTCTACGACGAGTTCGTCACCCGACTGGCGGTGAAGGCCGAGGCGGTGGTGTGCGGCGATCCGTTCGATCCAGCCAGCCAACAGGGCGCGCAGTGCAATCGGCCGCAGTTCGACAAGCTCCTGGCGGCGATCGACGCGGCGCGCGCGGCGGGCGCGCGGTTGCGCGCCGGCGGCGGCGCCGACCGGCGCGGCGGCAATGCGCGCGGTCTGTTCGTCCGTCCGACCATCTTCGATGAGGTGCGCCCCGATATTCCGCTGGCGCGCGAGGAAGTGTTAGGCCCGCTGCTCGCCGTGCTGCCCTTCGACGACGAGGCGCAGGCGGTGCGGCTCGCCAACGACGGTGCCTATGGCCTCGCCGCCGGCATCTGGACCGGCGACGTCGCCCGCGCCCATCGCCTGGCGCAGCAACTCGATGCCGGCATGGTCTTCATCAACCGCTACGGCTGCTACGACTTCGCCAGCCCCTTCGGCGGCCTCAAGCAGAGCGGTTGGGGCAAAGAGATGGCGCTGCACTCGCTGGAGTCGTTCACCCGCCTGAAGTCGGTGTGGGTCGCACTCTAACTGACCGTACCCGTACCCGGTCCCGGTCGGAACCAGCAGACGGGCTCGGGCTGAGGCTCGGGCTCGAGTCGGACAGAACGCTCGACCGATACCCCGATCCAGCCCAAGCCCGAGCCCGTCCTCCTTCGACCAATCACTCTGGAGCCTCCGTTCACCTCCATGCTACGCGACACCCGATGCGCGTGGTCGTGCTCGCCGTTCTCTTCGCCGTCGCGCCGGTGCTCGCCGAGTTGAAGCCGGGCGACACGCTCGGGACCGAGAACTGGGAGCAGGCGCGCGGGCTGCTGCCGGACGAGTTCCTCGAGGCCTACAAGCGCGGCGACTTCCGCCACCGCATCGGCGAGCTGCAGATCGATCGCATCGGCGACGACCCCGTGTTCCGCGCGGCGATGGAGGCCAACCGCGGCCGCTTCGGGCTGGATGCGGACGGCTCGATCATCGACCTCAAGACCGGCCAGGCGCCCGACTACGTCTACGCCTGGCCGTTCCCCGAGATCGACGCCAACGATCCGCAGGCGGCGATGAAGATCGTGTGGAACTACTTCTACACGCTCTACTACGGCGGCAACGGCCACTACCGCGCCGACCTGCTGTGGGTGTCGCGCCGCGGCCTCGACCGCGCCATCGAGGTCGACAGCTTCGTCAAACACTACGACGGCCAGCATCCGCGCTTTCGTGAGCCGAGCGCCGATCGCGAGCTGCTCACCCAGACACTCGCCGAGGTGCGGGCGCCGGCCGACGTGAACGGCATCGTCTCGCTCGCCTGGCGCTGGCGCGGCGCCGACAAGCGCGATTCGATCTGGACCTTCGTGCCGGCGCTGCGCCGCGTGCGCCAGGTGTCGCCGGCGAATCGCTCCGACGGCTTTCTCGGCTCCGACCTGACGCAGGACGACGGCGCCTACTTCGAAGGCAAGGTGCAGGACTTCACCTGGCGCCTGGTCGGCGAGCAGGATCTGCTGGTGCTGTTCGACGAGCCGTCGCTCACCGCGCCGGCGCAGCTCGAGCGCTTGCCGGAAGGCGGCTGGCGCATGCTGGTGCCGGGCGGCGCGCGCGTCGGCTACCAGGTGCCGGGCTGGAAAGGTGCGCCCTGGTGCCCGGTGCAGGAGGTGCTGATCCGCCGCCCGCACTGGGTGGTCGAGGCGATTCCCAAGGATCCGTACTACCTGTTCGGCAAGTTGGTCTTCCGCTTCGACAAGGAGCTGTACATGGGCAGCTACAGCTCCAAGTACGACTGGCAGGGTGCGCTGATCGGCTCGTTCTCGGCGATTCGCACCAACATCGTCCGAGCCGCGCCCGGCGAGCTGTGGGGCTGGGCCGGCGGCGCCGTCGCCGTGGCGCTGAACTGGAAGCTCGACCGCGCCACCACCGCCGGCATCGTCGCCGGCAGGAACGTCCCCGCCGATTCGCGCATTCCGCTCTCGCCGCAGCTCTTCTCGTTGCAGCGCTTGAACGAGCGCGGACGGTGAGAAGAGCTGTCCGCTATCGGCTGTCAGCCGTCAGCCGTTGATTCTCTGACAGCCGATCGCTGACGGATTCCTTCCCCCGCACCGCAGGGGAAGGCCAGGATGGGGGTCCGAAGCTGTGTGCTCGGCCAGCCGCTGATCGCTGTAGCCTGACAGCCGCACACTCGTGGACACACTCGGCTTTACGCCCGCCGCGGCCGCGCGCTACGAGCCCGCATGCGCAAGTGGCTCGCCCCCGGGCTCGTCGCGGTCGTCATCGCCTGGTACGGGCTGGCGCCACTCGGCTTCGGCGGCTGGCATCATGCGCTCGAGGGGACGCCGGCTGATCTCGGCGTCGCCTTCGAGACCGTGACCTTCCAGCCGCGCGACCAACCGCTGCTGCTGCGCGGCTGGTCGATGCAACCCGCCGGCGCCAGGGGCGCGCTGGTGATGGTGCACGGCGGCGGCAACAACCGCTCGCAGTTGCACAACGAGTGGCTGAAGCTCGCCGCGGCGCTCACTCAGCGCGGCTACGGCGTGTTGTCGATCGACTTGCGCAATCACGGCGAGTCCGGCGACACGGCGCTCGGGCCGACCTTCGGGCCCGACGAAGCGAACGACGTCATCGGCGCGGTCGATCTGCTGCGCCGCCGCGACCCGGCGTTGCCGGTCGGCGCCATCGGCTTCTCGATGGGCGGGCAGACGGCGATCTACGCGGCCGCTGCCGATCCGCGCCTGCAGGCGGTGGTGTCGGACGCGACCTACACCGACACGGTGTCGATCACGCCCGCCTTCGCGCACGCCTCCACCGGGCTGCCGGCGTGGCTGTTCGGCGCGCCGTTTCTGTGGAGCGCGCAGCACCTGCACGGCCTGCAGGTGGATCGCGCTCGCGCGGTCGACGTGATCGGGGCGCTCGCTCCGCGTCCGGTGCTGCTGATCCACGACGTCGATGATCCGATCGTGCCGGTCGAGCAGGCACGGGCGCTGGCCGGCGCCTGCAAGAGCGCCGAGCTGTGGGTGACGTCGACCCCGCCGGAGCAGCTGCCCGAGCGCATGCGCGGCCGCTGGGGCACGCACGCGCAGTCGTATGCGCTGCAGCCCGACGCCTATGCGACCCGCGTCGCGGCCTTCTTCGACCGCGCCTTCGCCGCACCGCCGCCGAGCTGAGCGCTCAAGCGGCTTCCACCCGGCGTCGCGCCGGGCCGAGCGCTTCCCTCCCCCGCGCGAGCGGGGGAGGGCCAGGGTGGGAATGCCGCCTGCGCAGCTACGCCGCGAAGCGCTCCTGCTCGTAGGCGAGCGCGTCGCGCACGCTCGGGCGCGCCTGCATGCGCGCGAGGTAGGTGGACAGCGCCGGCCATGCGTCGAGCGAGATGCCGGCGAAGGCGCACAGGTTCAGCGCCCAGATCAGGTACGCGTCGGCGATGGTGAAGCGGTCGGTGGCGAGGAACTCGCGCCCCTCCAGCCGTTCGGCGAGCAGCGGCAGCTTCTTCTGCGCCAGCTCGCGGGCGAACTGCTTGGCCGCCTCGGGCGAGGCGGGGTTGAAGATCAGCGCGAAGATGCCCTTGTGGATCTCGGTCGAGATGTAGCCGACCCATTCGAGCACCGCGTAGCGGTCGCGCGTGCCCGGCGCCGGCAACAGCCCGGCCTCGGGGCGCTGGTCGGCGAGGTACTGCAGCACCACCGGGTTCTCGCTCAGCAGCGTGCCGTCGTCGAGGCGCAGCGCCGGCACATAGCCCTTCGGCGCGATGGTCAGGTAGTCGACGCCGTCGGCGGTGCGCTTGGTGGACAGCGACACCTGCCGCAGGCCGAGCTCGATGCCCGCTTCGCGCGCGGCGATGTGGCTGGCGAGCGAACAGGCGAACGGGGCGAAGAACAGTTCCATGCAACCTCCTGCGTCTGGCGACCGCCGGGATGGCGGTCTTGAGTTCTGTACCGTATGATACAGATATCGATGGCGCGTCAAGCTCCCCCCCGCATGCCGACCTCCGCTCCCCCGGACGCGCGCCCCGCGCGCCGCCGCGGTCGTCCGCGCCAGTTCGACTACGACCAGGCGCTCGACGCGGCGCTGCAGACCTTCTGGCACCGCGGCTACGCCGCCACCTCGCTCGACCACCTGACCGCCGCCATGCGGCTCAACCGGCCGAGCGTCTACGCGGCGTTCGGCAACAAGGAAGCGATCTACGCCGCCGCCATCCAGCGCTACGTCGCCGTCGCCGGCCGCGAGACGTTGCAGGCGCTGGCGCGGCCGCGCCTGCGCGACGCGCTCGCCGGGTTCCTGGCGGCGATCATCGACACCGCCACCGGCCGCTACGGGCCAAACGGCTGCGCCATCTGCTGCACGCTGCCGGCCGAGGCCGGCCACTCCGAGGCGGCGCGCCGCCAGCTTGCCGAAGCGATCGCGCAGCTCGACGGGGCGATCCAGGCACGCCTGCGCGCCGCCGTTGCCGCACGCGAGCTCGCTGCCGCTGCCGATGTCGCCAGCCTGGCGCAGCTCGTCACCGGCGTCGCCTTCTCGCTCTCCATCCGCGCCCGCGCCGGCACGCCGCGCCGCGAGCTCGGCCGCATTGCCAGAGCGCTGGTGGGGCTGGTCGTCCGCGGTGATTGACCGCGTCGTTGCGCTGAGGCTAGAGATTCCCCTTATGCAGACAAACGACCGTTTGTTCATTGGTGGTGACTGGGTGCGTCCGGCGACCTCGGCGGTGATCGACGTGATCTCGCCGCACAGCGAGGAGCTGATCGGACGCGTGCCGGAAGCGAAGGAGGCCGACGTCGACCGCGCCGTCGCGGCGGCGCGCGAGGCGTTCGACCGCGGCGAATGGTCGCGCTACTCGGCAAGCGAGCGCGCCGATGCCATGGCGCGCCTGCTGGCGGCGCTCGGCATGCGCTCGGAGGTCATGGCGACCACCATCACCAACGAGATGGGCACGCCGATCTCGTTCTCCAACATGGGCCAGGTGATGGCCGCGCACATGGTGCTCGACACCTACGTCAACCTGGCGCGCACCTACGAGTTCGAACAGCTGCGCCACGGTATGCTCGGCCCGGCGATCGTGCGGCGCGAGGCGGTCGGCGTGGTCGCGGCGATCGTGCCGTGGAACGTGCCGCTGTTCACCATCATGCTGAAACTCGGCCCGGCGCTCGCCGCCGGCGCGACGATGGTGATCAAGCCGGCGCCGGAGACGCCGCTCGACGCGGTGCTGCTCGCCGAGGCGATCGTCGAGGCGCAGCTCCCGGCCGGCGTGGTCAACATCGTTCCGGCCGGCCGCGAGGTCGGCGAGTACCTGGTCACCCACCCCGACGTGGACAAGGTCAGCTTCACCGGCAGCACCGCCGCCGGCCGCCGCATCGGCGCGCTGTGTGGCGAGCGCCTGCGCCGCTGCACGCTGGAGCTCGGCGGCAAGTCGGCGGCGATCATCCTCGACGACGCCGACATGAACGCGGTGATCCCCGGCCTGCTGCCGGCGTCGTTCATGAACAACGGCCAGGCGTGCGTCGCGCAGACGCGCATCCTGGCGCCGAAGAGCCGATACAAGGAAGTCGTCGAGGCCTTCGGTTCCGCGGTCGGCGCGCTCAAGGTCGGCGATCCGATGGAATTCGACACCTTCATCGGCCCGCTGGCGGCGTCGCGACAGCGCGACCGCGTCGAGAGCTATCTGCGTCTCGGCAAGGAAGAGGGCGCCCGCGTCGTCGTCGGCGGCGGCCGCCCGGCGGCACAGCGCAAGGGCTGGTACGTCGAGCCGACCGTGTTCGCCGACGTCACCAACGGCATGCGCATCGCCCGCGAGGAGATCTTCGGACCGGTGGTCGCGGTGATCCCGTACGAGGACGAGAGCGACGCGCTGCGCATCGCCAACGACTCCGAGTACGGCCTCTCCGGCTCGGTGTGGACGGCCGACAACGACCACGGTCTCGACGTCGCCCGCCGCGTGCGCACCGGCACCTACACGGTGAACGGCTTCGCGATGGAGTTCGGCGCTCCGTTCGGCGGCTACAAGTGCTCCGGCATCGGCCGCGAGCTCGGCCCGGAAGGCCTGGAAGCCTACCTGGAGCCGAAGACCATCAACCTGCCGATGGGCTACGAGCCCACGCTGAAGCAGTAGCGCCAACCGCGATCGCGTCGCGCCGAATGATCGGGCGCGACGCGGTCGCCTTTCATTTCGCGCCAGCGGCGTGATCCCGGTCCAGGCTTTGCCCAAGAATTCAGTTCGGACCCCCATCCTCACCTTCCCCCGCTGACGCGGGGGAAGGGACCGAACCGACACGCTTTGTCGCACATGGCCGGCATGGATCCGATTCCTTCCCCCGCACCGCGGGGGAAGGCCAGG
>JANRJF010000206.1:0-13403 GCA_033764095.1 Deltaproteobacteria bacterium
GACGAGAATCGATGGATGCACCTCTGCATGACTCGCGGCCGCTTCGAGGAACTCCGAGCGTCCAGTGCCGCGCGAGGAGTATCCTCGTCTCAGTTCTTCGTTGCGCCCGAGAACGAAGTCATCCGGGACAACGATGAGGAAGACTATCCCGAGGAACTGATGTCTCCTCGGTGCGGGAGGCCGGTCCGGGTGGATCCCAGCGAGCGCTGCGCTTGGATCGGCTGCAACGGAGACGTTGTAGTGGGCCGAAGGATATGCGCCGAACACTTGTTCCATACCGACAACTTGGTGGCCGAGTGAGCGGCGCTAACTACGCAGTGCAGCCGACGCGTGCCTGCGGCCCGCGCGGCTGACCGCCAGCGTTAGGCGGCGTGATCTGTAATCGGTAGAGCCATCGTGCTGGGGAGGAGATCATGGCCACTCAGGCGCGGCTGGAATATTGTCGGACTGGGTCTCGTTGCCTCCACGCTGTTCTTCTGGGAGCTGGCAGAGGTCAGGGCGGAGTGTGTTACGATGTGTTCCGAATATCATTACAACCGCTTCGCAAAGCTGAAGATGTGCCGGCCATGGGGTTGGTTCGATGACAACTGCGAAGAGCCCTGGACTCTGACGGTTCTGAAACCCGATGGCACGCGATTCCGAGACTTGGGCGAGGTAGAGGAGGTTAGCCGCCAACCCGACGAACAGGCGCACTGGATTGTTGCGAAAAGACCCGAGGATCCGAATGAACCAAATCCGGCATCATCCGCCCGCCAAAAGTACCTAGTTTATGATCTAGAGGCCGAGGTGTACCAATACCAGGGCAAAGAGTTCGGCACGGCGGAATTTGAATGGGAACGCCAGAACGGCATGCCCCACCCTGACGGCTGCGTCGACGGTATTCCCACGTTTCTAGCACTCGTGGGACCTTCCGACTTGAGCGACGGCATCGATGGCTTCCCGCGGACCCCGCGCACATTGCTCCGAGATTGGGTGTCGAATGCCGGCTCTGCCGCGTATTGGGCGGTGGTCATCGGACTTTGCCTGTGGCCGGTGTCACTTTGCATCATAGCTATCGCGAGCCTGTTCGCGGTATTGGCGTTCAAGTGGACGCGGAGAGAACGCGCAAGGTGAAGCCGAACCAGCCAGTCGAGCCGACCGGCATGAACTTCGCTGCCAATCGCGAGCCTTCTGCGCCGGCGGCTCACTGGCAGCGTTAAACTGCTTCGTTGCAGGGCGTGATCGAAGGTGCTTCGAGAGGGCACGATGGTAGCTCAACGTCGTTCAACGGAGGACGCATGATACCTGTAGGGACGGTGGCCATTTGCGTGCTAGTCGCGGCGATTTCGTCGAGTGCCTGGGCGGAATCGACGCCGAACGATGAGGGCGTGCGTGAAGCTCGAGTCGCCATCGAGGCGGCGAACGCCAAATTCAGTCAGGCCTTCGCCCGCGGCGACGCCAAGGCGCTAGCCGCGATGTATACATCCGACGCGATCGCGTTCCCCCCAGACAGTGAGATGATCCACGGAAATGAAGCCATCGGAGCGTTTTGGAAGGCCACAAGGGATGGCGGGGTTCAGAGCGCAACGCTGACGACCGATGATGTGGGCCGCAGTGGTGACATCGCCTACGAAGTAGGAAAGGTGTTCCTGACGATTCGGCCCGTGGGGAACGAGCCCACCACGGCGGTGGCCAAGTATGTGGTGGTCTGGAAGCGGCAACCCGACGGTTCCTGGAAGCTGCACCGGGACATCTGGAACAGCCTGCCAGCGAAAAAGTGAGGTCTTGGCCGGTCATCCGCGGCGCGATACGCCCAGCAGCCTGACCAGCGGTTGGAGCGGACCGGCGAACGAGCGGGCTGCTTCATGCGCACCAGGAAGCCGCCGGCCGCTCAAACCGCCAAGGCGTCAGCCACATGCAGGCATCATTTACGGTCGAGTTCCCCGAGCACGTGCCGCTCCACGAACGGCGGTACGCCTTACGCGCGCTCGCCGACGACAGCGGTGCGCTTGACGAGATCGGCGAGCGGACGTTTGCGATCCTGTGCACGACCGACAAGCAGCTACGGCTGGTCGGGTGGGCCCTGTTCCACACGCGCATCAAGGATCTCTGTCGCGTCACCAACGTTACGGCGAGCGGCCGTCGCGTATCTCGAACGAAGGGAACCATGGGACTCTTGACCTTCAGTATCAACGTCACCCTGGACGGCTGCGTTGACCACCAGGAAGGTATCGTCGACGGCGAGACACAGGCCTTCTTCACCCGCCTCTTGGACGAGAGCGGCGCGATGCTGTGGGGCCGCGTCACCTACGAGATGATGGAGCGCTACTGGCCCGCGGTCGCCCGCGGTGACGCGGAGGCGCCGCCGGCGATGCGCGCGTGGGCGGTCAAGCTGGAGGCCAAGCCGAAGTACGTGGTGTCTTCGACGCGCAAGGACTTCCCGTGGACCAACAGTCACCACATCGCCGACGACCTGCGCACGGGCGTACAGCAGCTCAAGGACGCAACCCCGGACGGCGTGCTCCTCGGTAGCGGCAGGCTCGCGACCGAGCTGGACCGGCTGGATCTGATCGACGAGTACAAGTTGCTCGTCCACCCCAGGATCGCCGGCCACGGCCCGACCCTGTACGAGAGCGGGCTCTCCAGCACGCGACGGCTCGAGTTGATCTCGGCGAAGCCGCTGCGCAGCGGCGTGGTCGCCATGCACTACCGGCGCGCGGGCTGACGCGGAGATGGTCGCGTCGCCTCACGACGCGCTGCATTCGGATGGGCCGCACGGTGCTCGACGCACCGCTGACCGTTGGCGTTGGGCGGCAGCATGACGAAGCACGAGTCGTCGATCCGCGCCGGCGGGGAAGTGACTGCTGACATGCGTCTTCTCTTCACCTCCATTCCG
Source organism: Deltaproteobacteria bacterium (assembly GCA_033764095.1). Lineage (GTDB taxonomy): Bacteria > Desulfobacterota > Binatia > HRBIN30 > CADEER01 > JBDTMT01. Next base: position 2,876 of record JANRJF010000206.1, read on the forward strand.
GAGAAGGCCCATCCGCATCCGCTCCGTTTCGTCCCGAACCGTTCGACCAGAGCGGCAATGCATCGCTGCCGCGATGGGTGCTCGAGCGGGCCGCGGGGCGTCCGCTCGTCTCCGTGACGCTCGGAAGCGGTACAATGAAACCGCCGGCCTTCTCGAAGCCACGATCGAAGCGGCGCAGGATGAAGCATTCGACGCCGTCGTCACCGCGGGCCGCAACCGCGATCCCGCCTGGCTCGGACCCCTGCCGACGAATGTCCGGGTCGAGCGCGACGTGCCGCGGTCATTCCTGCTGCCGTACTGCGCAGCGGTCGTCTCGCACGGTGGCTATGGCACGGTCATGGCGGCGCTCAGCGCCGCGCTCCCCTTGGCCGACGCCGATCGGCGCGGATCAGCCCTTCCACGCCGATCGAGGTCGCGGGTTGGGTGCAGCCGATGTCGCGGAGCACCGCGAGCTCACGCCGGGTCGACTGCGCGAGACGATCCGAGGGGTGTCGGGGCGAGCCCGTATCGCGCGCGAGCCGAGGCGATGCGGGACACCCTGGCCACCCAGCCCCTTGCCGATGCGGCCGTCGGCATACCGTCTTGTCACGCAAGCACGCGCATGACCTGCTACACGCGTGCGTCGGGCGCCAAGGAGAGAGCATGACGGTGAAGCGTCTGGACAACGTCGGGATCGTCGTGGAGGACCTCGATGCTGCGATTGAGTTCTTCAGCGAGCTCGGCCTCGCGCTCGAAGGGCGAGCGATGATCGACGGCGAGTGGGCGGGTCGCGTCACCGGACTGCGCGAGCAGCGCGTCGAGATCGCCATGATGCGTACGCCGGATGGTCACGGCCGGCTGGAGCTGTCTCGATTCCTCGCGCCGCCGGTGGTCGCCGATCACCGCAATGCCCCGGTGAACGCTCTCGGCTACCTACGCGTGATGTTCGCCGTGGAGGGGATCGACGATACGCTCGCCCGGCTCCGCGCGCGTGGCGCGCAGCTGGTCGGCGACGTGGTGCGGTACGAGGACGCCTATCGCCTCTGTTACATCCGCGGCCCAGAAGGAATACTCGTCGGGCTCGCCGAACAGCTCGGGTAGCGGCGGCGCGCGGTGGTTGGCGAACGATGATGGCGTACCGTTCCGGCTGGATGCGGTCTGTCGGTCTGTGGGCATTTGCCGGCGCACTGGTCGCCGGCTGTGGAGGCAGTGACGCGGCTGGCGACGGCGCCTCGGCGACGCGGCTCAGCTGTGAAGTGGCGATCGTCGGGGCCGGCGCGGGCGGTCTGTACACGGCCCTGCAGCTCGCCAAGCATCCCGCAGCGCTCGGGGCGGGACGAACGGCGGCGGACATCTGTCTCTTCGAAAAGGAGCCGCAGGTCGGCGGCCGCCTGAAGGCCGTGCCGCAGTACGACAACGATCCCGGCTCGCCGGTCTTCGGCGTCGGCGGCCGCCGCATTCTGCCGGGGCACACGGTGATTCTCGACCTGGCCAGCGAGCTCGGCGTCGGGCTGGAACAGCCCGTACCACCCCTGGACCTGGTCTACGCACGCGGCGAGTTCGCGCTCGCCGACGACCCGACCGGACATCGCGACGGCAAGCAGGATCGCCTGCTGCCGCTGTACGACGCCGCTGCGGTGGCGGCGCAGATCGCGCCGGAGATCCTCGACGCGGCGGGCGGCGACGTCGAGTACGCGGGCTATCTGCAGCTGTTCGCGGTCGGCAGGGATCCCGGCACGGACTTCTCCGAGTTCCCCGATTGGCCCGCCTTTATCGTGGAGACGTTGGGGCTGCCGGCCTTCATCTACATGCGCGACATGACCCGGTTCCGCGGCGAGATCACCCTGCACGATGCCGATGCCGCATCAGCTGGCGAGTTCAGCGTCGCCGCCGACGTGAAGAATTTCGTCGAGTTTCTCGACACCGAGTTCCACGACGGTGGGACGCCCTACTACCCGGTGGGGTCCATGCAGGCGCTCACCTTCGGCATGGCCGACGCGGCGATCGAGCGCGGGGTCCGGGTGTACGTGTCCGAGCCGGTCCTGTCGGTGGATCGGTCCGGGGCCGGATACCGCCTGCGCAGCGCGGCGCACACCGTCACCGCCAGCCGCGTCATCCTTGCCGTGCCGCCCGCGGCGCTCAGCACGATCGGCGGCGAGGTGATCGACGCGATCCGCTCGCAGCCGCAATACAACTTCAAGAACCAGCCCATCGTGACGATCACGCAGTGGTGGCCGTATCCGTGGTGGGAGCCGCTCCGCTACAAGAACGATTCGACGCCGGCGGGACGCATCTGGCGCGCCTGGATGGATCGCTCCGCCGGTTGCGGGACCTTCCTGGAGATCCCCATGGACCCCAGCAGCCAGAGTCAGAACGTCACCCGCAGCGTCTATTCCGACGACCCGGTGTGCATCGAGTTCTGGCGCAATACGTTTGCCGAGCGCGGGCTTTCGGGAGTCGAGGCGGAGATCGAAGCGAACCTCGAGTCGATGTTCAACGACAACGACATGACGACCCCGGACGTCGGCGAGCTGCCGCCGCCCGACAAGACCTACTTCCAGTACTGGCCGGCGGCCTGGAGCTTTCTCGGCGCCGGCACTCCGACGACCAATGAAGAGATCGTGACCTGGGCGCTCGATCCCCTGGAAACCGGGGAGTGGGTCTCGCTGGTGGGCGAGGCCTACAATCCGATTCGATCCGGTTGGAGCGTGGCCGCCTACCAGTCGGCGGTTCATCTGCTGAACCAGCGGTATGGTCTGGCGCTCAGCCGTGCGTACGAGCCGCCGTTCTTCCAGTGACGCGACGGGGTAGAGGAGCCTCTGCATGACTCGACCGATCGAAGGCGGCTGTCTGTGCGGCGCGGTGCGCTATCGCATTCAGGGTGAGCCGCTGGCCAGCACCACGTGCCAGTGCCGCACCTGCCGCAAGGCGTCGGCCGCGGCGATCGTGCCGTGGCTCCATCTCAACGCCGCCGACTTCGCCTTCACCGCGGGCACGCCGGTCGAGTTCAAGTCGTCGCCGCCGGTGACGCGCACCCTGTGCGGGCGGTGCGGCACGCCGCTGACCTACTGGACCACCCACTATGGGCCGACCATCGACGTGACCACCGGCAGCCTCGACGAGCCGGAGGCGTTTCCGCCCGTCGTCCACGTCTGGACCAGTCACAAGCTCGGCTGGGTGAGGCTGGCGGACGGGCTGCCATACTTCGCAGAGGGACCACCGGCGGAGTGATCCCGCCGTGTATCGAGGCACTGCAGCGGGCGCTCCGCCATGGTGTCGATCTCCTGCATCGTTCCCGCCAACGAGGAAAAGCCCCGCGGCCGTACCCTGTGTCGCGGTACAGTGCCGCCAGGCAAGGTGCACGGCGCGCCGACTCCGGGGCGATCGACGCAGCGACGGACTGGGAGGCGTGTATGTTCGTGCTTTACGACAATCCCTTCAGCCCGTTCGCCCGCAAGGTCCGGATGGCGCTCGACTTCAAGGCGATTCCCTACCGGTCGATCGACGCGCTGGCGCTGGCCGAGCACGCCGGCCTGCGCGCGGTGAATCGGCGCGCCGAGGTGCCGGTGCTGGTCGACGGCGACCTCGCGGTCCGCGAGTCGGCGGATATCTGCGCCTACCTCGAGGATCGCTTCCCGGCGCCGGCGTTGCTGCCGTCCTCTCCGGCATCGCGCGCCGCGGCGCGGCGCTGGCAGCGCGTCGCCGATACCGTCCTCGACGCGATCATCCACGATGTCTCGCTGTGGACCTGGCCGACCCATCATCGCTCCGACACCCCGCCCGCCGGCCTGCTCGAGGCCGGCCAGCGCGATCTCGACCTCATCCTTGCCGAGCTCGACCGCGCCCTCGGCGCCAGCGACTTCGTCTGCGGTGATCCGTCGGTTGCCGACCTGGCGCTCTTCCCGCACGTCTCGTCGCTGAAGGTGCTGGGGATTGCGCTCGCGCCGTACGCCAACGTGTCGGGCTGGAGCGCGCGCATGCGGACGCTGCCCTGCGTGCGGTCCGACCTCGAGTACGTCAAGCGCAGCGCGATCGAGAAGTTCGCGCCAGGCGCGTCGCCCTACGAGGCGGAGAAGGTGGTGTGGCGCGGCGACCGCATCGAGTGGCTGCTGGCGCACGGATTCGCCGCCTGGTTCTGGGCGGAGCTGGCAGCCGGCCGCGCCGTGGTGCCGAGGTCGGTGTAGGGGCGCACGGTGCGGCGGCCAGCGACAGAGCGGGCGAGCGGGGCCGGGGGGCACGGCGCGGTCGGCGTTGCCGAGCACGGCAACGCGGCGGTGTTGGTGACGCTGGCGGCGGGCGGAGCGCTGCTCGATCGCCGCCGCGTCGATCTCACCGACGGATTGCCGACCCATCCGTATCACCATGAAGGGTCGTGGGCGGTCGGTCGCTACCTGGACAGTCCGTGGGCGCGGCCGATCTCGCTCGGCGATGCGGTGGCGCTCGTCGAGCGCGTCCATGCCGCCGCCGCGGTCGGCGCGCACGCGAGCCTTGCGGCATTGGCCGCGGCGGTTCGGCTGCCGATCGCCGCCATCGCGATCCGCGTCTGTCCGGCGCTGCCGCCGACCATCGAGGCGCGCATCGCCGACAATCGCGCGCAGACCGTCGCCGACTCGGTCATGTACCGGCAGGCGCTGGCGAGCGCGGCGGAAGCGCGCGGCTGGGCGGTGTACTGGTACGACCGCGAGCGCGTGTTCGACGAGGCGGCCGCTGGGCTCGGCCGTGCGGACGTCAACACCTTCCTGCAGGAGCTGGGGCGCGCGATCGGGCCGCCGTGGCAGAGCCGGCACAAGCTGGCCGCGGCGGCGGCGCTGGCGAGCTTCGCCGACCGCCGGCGGTGCCCGCCGGCGAACGAGCGCCGCCCCGCCAGGGCGGCAGGCTGAAGCCAGGTCATTTCTGGAACGCTGGTGCGTGCGCGCCGCGACGACGCGTTCTGACCGGGCGGTGCCGGCGCTAGAGCACCGCAACCGCGAGCGCGCGCAGGCGGGCTGGGTCGGCGATCACCTCGACTCGCGTCACGCTGGCGCCGGCGAAGGTGAAGGTCATCGCGCGCGCCAGCTTGCCGCGTGGGGCGTGGATCAGCCCGACCGCTCCGTCGATGACGGCGAGCTGGCCGAGCGGCAGCCGCGGCCCCGCCGCGACGATGTAACGCGCCCAGATCGAGGCGCCCCTGACTTCGCGCGGCTGGCCGACCTCCGATGGCGGCGCGTCGAGGCGCGCCGCCGCGTCGATGTGTATGACGGCGTCCGGATCGAGGACGGCGAGCAGGCCCTGCAGGTCGCCGGCACGCGCCGCGCGCAGGAACGCCTCCACCACCTCGCGCCGCCGCGCCCAGCCGGCGTCGGAGCGCGCCGGTGAGCCGCGTACGCGCCGGCGCGCGCGGCTGGCGAGCTGCTTGGCCGCGTCGGGCGAACGCTGCATGATCGCCGCCACCTCGTCGAACGGCACGGCGAAGAGATCGTGCAGGACGAAGGCCAGGCGTTCGGCCGGGCTCAGCGTATCGAGCACCACCAGCAGCGCCACGCCGACCGAATCGGCGAGCACCGCTTCGCCTTCCGGATCGGCGCCGTCGCCGCGTACCAGCTGCGGCGGGCTGCCGGGCCCGTCGAGCGGCTCTTCGCGCCGCGCGCGGCGGGCGCGCAGCATGTCCAGGCACACGCGCGAGACGACCGTGGTCAGCCAGCCGCCGAGATTCTCGACGCCGGCGGCGTCGGCGCGCTGCAGGCGCAGCCAGGCTTCCTGCACCGCGTCCTCGGCCTCGCTCAGCGAGCCGAGCAGGCGGTAGGCGACGCCGCACAGCCGGGCGCGATGCGCTTCGAATCGCTCGGTCAGCCAGCCCTGCTCATCCATGTCACGTTCTCGCCGTCGCTTCCGTCATCGCCTCGACGAACGACATCGACTGAACGTGACAGGGAGGACGCTCATGCCGTCTCGCATTGCGCAATGCATTGCCGATTCGTGGGGTTTGTTCGGGGTGCGGAGGATCCGCGTGAGTCCGGACGCCGCCCAGCGCCATGCCGGCGGCCACGCCATCGCCGCCGCGCTCCTGCTGCCGCTCGGCGTCGCCGCGCCGGCGGCCGCGCAGGGCGTGATCGCCACCGGCTCGGGACGAGCCGGGGCGAGCGTCGCGGCGCTGCTGGCGCTGGCCGGGGTGGTGGTCGGCGGGCTCGCGCTGGCGCGCTCCGCCGATCGGAACGGCAGCGGCAAGGGACGCGACGGCGCCATCGTGGCACTGGTCTTGGGCCTGGTCGGCACCGCTCTCTCCGTGCTCCATCTGGCCACCTCGAGCGGCGGCATCGGCACCGGAAACGGCCGGCTCGGCGCCATCGTCGGCGTGGGGCTGGGACTGATCGGCGTCATGCTCGGGCGCCGCGCGCTGGCGCGCTGCGGCCGCACCGAGTGACCGATACGCGTGGGAGCGGCATTGCGATGTCCGAAGTTGGTGTGCGCTACATGATCGACGACGTGGCCGCCGCGGTGCGGTTCTATACGACCCTGCTGGGCTTCACGCTGGAGCTGGACGCGTCGCCGGCGTTCGCCGCCGTGTCGCGCGACGGCGTGCGGCTGCTGCTGAGCGGGGAGGGAAGCTCCGGGAAACGCGCCCTCGCCGACGGCCGCCGACAGGTCGCCGGCGGTTGGAATCGCATCCATCTGAAGGTCGTCGATCTGGCGTCGGAGGTGAGGCGGTTGCGCGCCGCCGGCGTGCGCTTCCGTACGGAAGAGATGGTCAGCGGTCCGGGCGGCGCTCAGGTCATCATCGACGATCCGTCGGGAAATCCGATCGAGCTCTTCGAGCCGCGACGCTGAGCGATCGCTGCGCGTTGCGGGCCGACGTGGTAGGCCCGCGCCATGGACGAGAGCCGTCGTGCCGGTAACGGGGTGGCCAGCCCGGGGACGAGCCCGCTCAAGCAGCGCTTGCTGCCGCCGTTCCTGGTCTTTGCCGGGCTGGTCTGCCTGGGGGCGTATCCCCTCCATGTGGTCTGGCCGTCGGGCTGGGAGTGGGGGATGGAAGGGCGGCACTACCTCCACATGATCCTGGTCGTGTACGCGACCCTCGGCGTCTTTCTCATCCTCGCCGCCCGCGCGCCCGCCGAGAACCGCAGCCTGCTGCTCTTCACCGCCTGGTCGAGCCTCGCGCACGGCCTGCTGATGGCGGGCCAGGCCGTGGCATTGCACCAGCACGGTCACCTGACCGGCGACGTCGCCGCCATGCTGGTGCTCGGCGCCGGGCTGCTGTGGCTGATGCCGCCGCGCGCGGTCCGTCCGGCCGAGCGACGCGAGGCGCCTCTCGCGCGGCGCTGAACAGCGCCCGGCCAGCGGACTGCCACCGCTACCGATACGGAGACGGCGACCCAGGCGGCTCCGGTCACCGCTGCCGTAATTGAGACCGCCACCGCTCCAGCCCCGCCAGCTCCACCACCACCGTCACCGCGACGCCGACTCGCACGGCGACCGTCACCGCGACGGCCACGTCGACACGCCGGCCGGGGTCTCTCGCGACCGCGTGTCGCCGGATCGGCGGGTGCGAGCGCGAGGCGGACTTCAGGTGATGCGACCGCCACGCATCGCGGCCGGGTGAACCATTGGAGCATTGGACCGAAACCGCGCGCCCTGCTCTGAGTGGCTGCCAGCGTTCACGTTCAGGGAGTTTCGAGATGATCACAGGTCGAATCCTCGTCGCCGCGCTCGCGGTCGCCCTTGTCGCCGCGGGGTGGCGGCAGACCGCCGCGGCGGCCGAGTCGCCGGCGCGGTCGCCGAACCTCATCTACATCGTCTCCGACGATCAGGGCTGGAAGGACGTCGGCTTCCACGGCTCCGACATCCAGACGCCGAACCTCGACGCGCTGGCGCGCGGCGGCGCGCGGCTGGAGCAGTTCTACGCCCAGCCGATGTGCACGCCGTCGCGCGCGGCGCTGCTCACCGGCCGCTATCCGCACCGCTACGGGCTGCAGACGCTGGTGATTCCGTCGTCCGGCACCTACGGGCTGCCGACCGACGAGTGGCTGCTGCCGCAGGCGCTGGAGGAGGCGGGCTACACCACTGCGATCGTCGGCAAGTGGCACCTCGGCCATGCCGGGCGGCAGTACTGGCCGCGCCAGCGCGGCTTCGACCATCAGTACGGGCCGCTGCTCGGTGAGATCGACTACTTCACCCAGGCGGCGCACGGTACGCGCGACTGGTTCTACGACAACCAGCCGAGCAAGGCGCGCGGCTACGTCACCGAGATGCTCGGCGAGGAGGCGGTCGCGCTCATCGACCACCAGAAGCCGGGGGTGCCGTTCTTCATCTACCTGGCGTTCACCGCGCCGCACGCGCCGTACCAGGCGCCGAAGCAGTACCTCGAGCGCTACGCCCACATCAGTGATCCGGCGCGCCGCGCCTACGCGGCGATGATCACCGCCATGGACGACCAGATTGGCGCGGTGGTGCAGGCGCTCGAGCGCCGCAAGCTGCGCGACAACACGCTGATCGTCTTCCAGAGCGACAACGGCGGACCGCGCTCGGCGAAGTTCACCGGCGAGGTGGACATGTCCAAGAGCACCATCCCGGCCGACAACGGCCCGTACCGCGACGGCAAGGCCTCGTACTACGAGGGCGGCACGCGCGTCGTCGCGCTCGCCAACTGGCCGGGGCACATCCCGCCCGGCACGGTCGTCGACCAGCCGATCCACATCGTCGACATGTACCCGACGCTCGCCGGTCTGGCCGGCGCGTCACTCGCCAGGACCAAGCCGCTCGACGGCCTGAACGTCTGGCCGACCATCGCCGAGGGCCAGCCGTCGCCGCGTACCGAGGTGGTCTACGGCATCGAGCCGTTCCGCGCCGCGCTGCGCCAGGGCGACTGGAAGCTGGTGTGGCAGGCGACGCTGCCGTCGCGCCTCGAGCTGTTCAACCTGGCGCAGGACCCGGGCGAGACCACCGATCTCGCCGCGCAGAACCCGGAGAAGGTCGCGGCGCTGCAGCAGCGCATCGAGGAGCAGGCGCGTGCGGCGGTGCCGCCGCTGATCTTCAAGGACGCGCTCGGCGTGGTGAAGCCGGCGCTGTTCGGCGCGGTGGCGTTCCCGCCCGAGGCGACCGTCGTCGACGGACAGCCGTAGGCCGCAGCGGCGATGTCGCGCACCACGGCGAACCCTCGCCCCAGGCGCGGCGCGCGGGCGTAGAGAGGATCGACCATGGAGATCTCCACCGCGTACCTTCCGCAGCAGGTGTTCGCTCCAAGCGGACCCGGCGCCGCGCCGGCGCCGCGCGTCTTCATCGCCCCACAGCGCTACATCCAGGGCCGCGGCGTGCTGGCCGGCATCGGCCGCTATCTGTCGCTGCTCGACGCGCGGCGCGCGGCGGTGCTGATGACCGCGCGGGTCGCCGGCGGCGAGGGCGCGCAGGTGCTGGCCAGCCTGCGCGCGGCCGGCATCGAGGCGGTGCCGTGCACGTTCCACGGCGAATCCTCGCTGGAGGAGATCACCGCGCACGCCGCCGCGCTGGCGCCGCGTGGGGTGGACTGCCTGATCGCCGCCGGCGGCGGCAAGTGCATCGACACCGGCAAGGCGATCGCCTTCCGGCTCGGCGTGCCGGCGGTGGTCGTGCCGACGCTGGCCTCGAACGACGCGCCGTGCTCGGCGCTGTCGGTGCTGTACACGCCGCAGGGGGTCTCCAGCGGTGCCGAGTTCTACCCGCAGAGTCCCGCGCTGGTGGCGGTGGACGTCGACGTCATCGCCGCGGCGCCGGAGCGCTACCTGGTCGCCGGCATGGGCGACGCGATGGCCACCTGGTACGAGGCGCACGTCTGCCTGACGAATCCGGCCGCGCTCACCATGGTCGGCGCGCGTCCGACGCTGGCCTCGGCGGCGATCGGCGAGGTGTGCGCGCAGACGCTGTTCCGCGACGGTCGCGCCGCGGCTGGCGCGGTGGCGGCGCGCCGGGTGGACGAGGCGCTGGAGTCGGTGGTCGAGGCGAACACGCTGCTCAGCGGCCTCGGTTTCGAGAGCGGCGGCCTCGCCGCCGCGCACGGCATCGCGCAGAGCTACACCGCGATTCCGCCGGTGCACGCCCACTACCTGCACGGCGAGATGGTGGCGATGGGCCTGCTGGCGCAGCTGATGATGGAAGCGCGCCCCGACGAAGCGCGCCGCGTCGCCGAGTTCTTCGCCGCCGTCGGCCTGCCGGTGCACCTCGGCCAGCTCGGCCTCGCCGCCGCCGACCGCGCCGCGCTCGACGTCGTCGCCGAAGCGACGCTCGGCGTGCCGTTCACGCACAACATGCCGCTGCCGGTCAGCGCCGCGCTGGTGCGCGCCGCAGTGCTCGACGCGCATCGGCTCGGCCGGTCGGTCGCCGAGCAGGCCGGCGATGCGGCGTACCGCCGGCTGCACGGGTGAAATACGAGGCGGCGCCTGCGGCCGGTAGCGCGGCCCTCCGTGCCCGCCTGATGCGCTGAGTCACTGCCTCGGCCGCGCTGCGCCGCCGTCGTCCGGCGGGCAGGGACGCCCGCGCTACAACGATCGCGTTGTGTCGCCGTGTCGTTGTGGTGGCTCACCTTGCGTCGCGCCGCGCGGTC
>JANRJF010000207.1:0-3825 GCA_033764095.1 Deltaproteobacteria bacterium
GAAGTCGCCGAGCGTGCGCGTCTCCCAGTCCATGCGCATGCCGGGATACTGCGCCGGGTCCATCCAGCCCCCCTGCTCCAGGCACAGGATATTCATGCGCGTGTCGGCCAGGCTCCACGCCACCGCGGCGCCCGACGCCCCCGCGCCGATGATCAGTACGTCAACCGGCTGTTCCGCCACGCGTCGCTCCTCCGCGTCGATGGTTACGTCATCGCGCCGGCGAACGCCACGCGCGCGCGGCGCCGTTTGACCGAACCGCGCGCCGCGTGGTTGGTCGAAGGATGCGCACGCTGCCTCGCCGATTCGCTCCGCTCCTCGCCGCTCTGCTGCTGCTCGCCGCCTGCGGCGACGACAACGACCATCACGCCGCAACGCCGACGCCGGTGCGCACGCCGACCGGCACGCCAAAGACGCCGACCGCAACGCCGACGGCGGTCGCGACCAACACCAGTGCGCCGACGTCGACCGCCGTCGCCGCGACGGCGACTGCCACCACCGCCCCGAGCAGCACCGCGACGCCGAGCGCGACCAGCGCGCCGAGCCACACGCCGACCGCGCCGCCGACGCCGACCGCGACCTCGGCGGTGCCCAATCCGCTGATCGAAGGGCCGGTCACCGGCGGCAGCGGCGGGCCGTTCGTGCAGTCGACGCTCATCGACCTCGCCGAGCTCGGCTACCAGCAGGCCGAGTACTTCGTCACCGGCACCGCCAGCGCCTTCGTCAACACCGCCGCGCTGGACAGCGACGGGGTGTGGCCGGTCGAGCGCGCCGACCAGGCCGGCTATCGCACCCGCATCGTCGTCTATCGGCCGATCGATGCGGCGCACTTCAACGGCACGGTGCTGGTCGAGTGGTTGAACGTCAGCGGCGGGCTCGACGCGGCGCCGGACTGGACCGGCATGCACACCGAGCTGGTGCGCGAAGGCTACGTGTGGGTCGGCGTCTCGGCACAGCGGGTCGGCATCGAGGGCGGCGGCGGCGCCTTCAACCTCAGCCTCAAGGCGATCGATCCGGCGCGCTACGGCTCGCTGCACCACCCCGGCGACAGCTTCTCGTACGACATGTACTCGCAGGTCGGCCGCGCCCTGCGCGATCCGGCCGGGCTCGATCCGCTCGGCGGCCTGCGGCCGCAGCGCCTGCTCGCCAGCGGCGAGTCGCAGTCGGCGATCCGCATGGTCACCTACGTCAACGCCGTGCATCCGGTCTCGCGCATCTACGACGGCTTCCTCATCCACAGCCGCGGCGGCGGCGGGGCGATGCTGTCGCAGGCGCCGCAGGCACCGATCGCGGTGCCGGTGCCGGCGCGCATCCGCACCGACCTCAGCGAGCCGGTGCTGACGTTCCAGACCGAGACCGATCTGTTCAACCTCGGCTCGTTGGCCGCGCGGCAGGACGACGGGCCGCTGTTCCGCCTCTGGGAGGTCGCCGGCACCGCGCACGTCGACAGCTACACCCTGGTGATCGGCTTCACCGACAAGGGGGGCGATCCGAGAGCCGCCGAGCTGCAGCTCATCGCCAAGCCGATCCCCGGCTTCATCGAGTGCAACTCGCCGATCAACTCCGGCTACCAGCACTTCGTGCTCAAGGCGGCGATCGCCGCGCTCGACGCCTGGGTGCGCGGCGACGGCGCACCGCCGCTGGCGCCGCGCATGGACACCGGCGGCGACCCGGTCGGCTTCCTGCTCGACGAGTTCGGCAACGTCACCGGCGGCATCCGCACGCCGATCGTCGACGTGCCGATCGCGACGCTGTCCGGCCTCGGCCAGAACGGCGGCACCTTCTGCGGCCTCGCCGGCACGACGCTGCCGTTCAGCGGCAACCTGCTCGCCGAGCTCTACCCGAGCCACGCCGGCTACGTCGCCGCCGTCGCCGCCGCCACCGACCGCGCCGTCGCCGCCGGCTTCATCCGCCCCGCCGACGCGCCGCTGATCAAGGCGGCCGCCGAGCAGTCGGCGATCGGCGGCTGACAAAGTCGTCGCCGATGCGGGATGCATGCCGGTCGATGCGAGGCCGCGTCGGGGCGGACGACCGCCAGGTATGCAGCGAGTTGACCGCGCCGTCTACCTGACGTCTCCGGTGCGTCGTCACGACGCCGCGATGACACGGCCGTAGTTGCGTCCGATCGACTCCGGCGGCTACAAGCCGGCCGCATGCGCGACAGGTCAGGCCGACGAGGCCGGTGGGAGATCGCGTGCGGCGTCTGCCTCGCCGCCCTGAGCCTCGCTGGCTGCGCCATGGAGCCCACCACGCTCGCCCCGATCGACGCGCCAATCGTGTTGAACGACAATCCGTTTCTCGGCGCGCCGGGCGACTTCGCGCGCAGCGCCGCCGGCACCTACAAAGGTCAGCACAGCGAGGAAGCGAGCGGCGGCGGATACGTCACCACGCAGACCAAGACCCACAGCGCGCAGATCAACGCCGCCCAGGCGCTCGGCGGTCAACCCGATCGGGCCATCGTCCACCTGAATTACGACGTCACCGACCTCTACGCCCTGTTCTACGTCTTCATCGGGACCGAGATGCACGGCGACGTCGTCGAGTACGCCCCCGCCGCCGCGCAGCCATGAGATCCGCCCTCGCGCTCGCTGCGACATTGTTGCTGGCCGGGTGCGGCGGCAACTTTCAGATCATCGCGCCGACCGTCCGCGAACCGGTCGCGGCGAGCAACGTCCTGTTCGGACCCGACCTGCAACCGCTCCGCGTCCCCGAGGAGTTGGAGGTGGTTGGGCACTTCACGCGCAGCGAACGGCAATGGAACATGTTCTGGAACATCCTGCCGCTCACGCCGCGCGCGCACGACCTGTCCGACTACTTCAGCGAGCAGATCCGCCTCAACAACGGCGAAGCCATCACCGGACTCACCGTCACCGCCCACACCACCATCCTCTCCAACATGCTGGGCATCGTCCCGCTGATCCCGACCGTGGTCCGCGCCGAGGTGTCGGGTGACGTCGTCCGCCGCCGCAGCGCCGGCGCGCCATGACGAAGGCGACATGGGCCGCCCTGGCGCTGCTGGCCACCGTCGTGAGCGGCTGTGCATCGCGTCACGAGGCGTGGCGCGACGCCGGCGGTGCGCAGATCGGCACCGTCGAGGTGCGGTCGCTGGACGGCGGCGGCGAGGAACGCCGCTACACGGACACCGCCACCCGGTTACGCCGGATCGAACGGCGCGACGCCGCCGATCAGTGTCCGGAGGGCATCTGTGCCATCGTCTTCGCATACGACGACGGTGGAGCGCGCCGCGAGCGACGCTACGAGGCGGCCGACGGCGCCCTGGTGAACAGCGCGGACGGCTACGCGCTGACGCGCTACGAGCGCACCGCGGATCAGATGACCTGCACGTTCATCTCCGCAAGCGGCGACGCCGCCGCGAGAGGCGACGCCGCGCATCGCATCATCCTCCATCCGACGGCTCCGGCCGGCCGCAACGAGCGCACGGAGTATCGCGGGCTCTCCGACGAGATCCTGCGCGTTCGCGTCGAGCGCTACCGCGACCAGCGGCTGGTCGAGGTCCGCTTCGAGACCCCGGACGGCAAGCCGAGCCCGGGCCGATTCCGCGGCGAGACGGTCGCCGCCGTCCGCTACGACTACGTGAAGGGCGTCAACGACATCGACCTCGTCGCCGAGCACTACCTGAGCCCCGAGGGCCCCACGCTCAAGACGCTCTTCTACAAGGGTGCGACCCCGGCCGAGGATCCCTGCACCTAGCCGACGCCGCCTTCACCGCGGCGGCCGCGGTGGGCGATCGGGAAGCGACCCGCGGTCGATCGGCGGGCGGTCGATACGCGGCGGGCGCTCGCTCGGACGGTCGGGGCGCGGCGGCGC
>JANRJF010000208.1:0-11281 GCA_033764095.1 Deltaproteobacteria bacterium
GCCCTGCTGCACGCGCGCGGCCGCCGCGGCTGGCGCGGGCTCGCCCAACACCTGCTGCGCCACCCGGCGCCGGCCGCGGTCGGCGCCGCACCGGCGCCCACCGGTGACCGCCCGCGTGAGGCGCCGCGCTCTGCCGTCCGCGCCTCGCGCGGTTCCCCGCCGCTCAGCCCAACAGGTAGCGACTGAGCATCGCGACCACCTCGGCGCGCAGCGACGCGGAGCGCAGCGCCGCCGGCCGCCGCGTGGTGGTCGCCTCGGTGAGTGCGGCGAGGCAGGTGGCGACGACGAAGGCGGCGGCGTCGCGGTCGACCGCCGTGCCGACCCCCAGCGTCTCGATGAATCGCGCCGTGCGGGCGGCGCGCAAGCGGTCGAGCCGGTGCAGCTCGGCGGCCGGCAGGTGCGCGGCGGCCAGGCGCTGCAGGGCGTGGGCGAGGGCGGGCCGCGCGGCGTGCACGTCGAAATGCCAGTCCACCGCGGCGCGCAGGCGCCGCAGCGGCGGTTGGCTGGCGTCGTCGAGCAGCGCCGGCCGCATCGCCTCGGCGCGCGCCAGCTCGCGTTCGAGCAGCGCGCGCACGATCGCCTGGCGGTTGGGGAAGTACTGGTAGAGCGACCCGACGCTGACGCCGGCGCGCGCCGCGATGCCATTGGTGGTGAGGCGCGCCGGGCCCGGTTCGTTCAGAATGCGAGCCGCAGCCTCCACAATGGCGTCGAACGTCGCCTGGGCGCGCGCCTGGCGCGGGGTTTTGCGCAGGTAGGCCATGCCGACAGGGTGCTACGCCGGCGGTGCGGCGAATGCGAGTGTCCGATGCGTGCGTGCTGATGGCAGAATGGCGGCATGACGATCCTCGGCCGGAAACGCCGCGTCGCCGTCGCCGCCATGCTGGCGCTGAGCGTCGTGCTGGCGTTCACGGCGGCGCGCTGTGACCGCCGCACGCCGGGTGCGGCCGCGCCGGTGGCAGCCGACGAGACGCTCGCCGACGGGGTGCGCCGGATCGACGTGCGCTTCGCGTGCGGCGACACGACCTGCGCGGCGTGGCTGTTCCGCCCGCCCGGCGTCGCCCGTCCGCCGCTGGTGGTGATGGGGCACGGCTTCGCCGGTACGCGCGACGCCGGGCTGCCGTACTTCGCCGAGCGTTTCGCGCGCGCCGGGATGGCGGCGCTGGTGTTCGACTATCGCCATTTCGGCGCCAGCGGCGGACTGCCGCGCCAGGTGGTCGACCCGTGGCGCCAGCTCGACGACTGGCGTGCGGCGCTGGCGTGGGGGCGGGCGCGGCCCGACCTCGACGGCGGCCGCGTCGCGCTGTGGGGCACGTCGCTCGGAGCTGGTCACGCCCTGACGGTTGCCGCCGGCGATGCCGGGCTGGCGGCGGTGGTGGCGCAGGTGCCGATGATCGACAGCGACCAGGAGGGCGAGGCGACGTTCTATGGTCCCACCTGGGTCGCCCGGCTGCTGGCGAGCGCCTGGCTCGACATGGCCGCCTCGGCCTACGGCGCCGATCCGATCGAGCTGCCGGCGATCGCGCCGGCCGGCGGCTTCGGCATGATCGTCGACGACCGCGCGTCCGCGGCCGCCGCGCGCCTGGCCGAGCCGGGGACGCGCTACCGCAACGCCGTCGCGGCGCGCTCGATCTTCCTCTTCGACGACTACAATCCGGCGCCGCGGCTCGACGCGATCCGCGCCCCGGTGCTGCTCATCGCCTCGCCGCGCGACCGCTTCGCGCCGTTCGCCGCCGTCGAGGCGTTCGCGGCGCGCGCCCCGGGCGTCGAGCTGGTGCGCATCGACGCCGACCACTTCGACGTCTACCTGGCGCCGGTGCGCGACGCGGCGGCCGACGCCGCGGTCGCCTTCCTGCGCCGCCGGTTCGGCATCGACTGAGTCGCCGCGGCGCACTTGACCGCGCCGCGCGGGCGACGTTAGGCGTGCTCGACCCGCCGCCGTCCGGCGCGCAACGCACCGTTGCAGAGGAGCTGCCGATGTCCACCCTTCCCGCGCCGTTGGCGCAGTTCGACCTGAGCGGGCGCGTCGCGCTGGTCACCGGCGGCACGCGCGGCCTCGGGCGCGAGATGGCGCTCGCCTTCGCGCAGTGCGGCGCCGACGTGCTGATCGCCAGCCGCAAGCCCGACGCCTGCGCGGCGGTGGCCGCCGAGCTCGCCGCCGCCACCGGCCGGCGCGTCGTCGGGCGCGCCTGTCACGTCGGCGACTGGGACGCGCTCGAGCCGCTGCTCGACGCCGCCGACGCCGAGCTCGGCGGCCTGCACATCCTGGTCAACAACGCCGGCATGTCGCCGCTCTACCCGAGCGTCGACGCGGTGGGCGAGGCGCTGTGGGACAAGGTGCTGGACGTGAACCTGAAGGGACCCTTCCGGCTCACCGCGCTGGCCGGCACGCGCATGGCGCGCGCCGGCGGCGGCTCGATCATCAACATCTCCAGCGGCGCGGCGCGGCGCCCGACGCCGGACGTGATCCCCTACGCCGCCGCCAAGGCGGGGCTGGAGGCGATGACCATCGGCTTCTCGCGCGCCTTCGGGCCGAGCGTGCGGGTCAACGCCATCCAGGCCGGTCCCTTCTACACCGACATCAGCAAGGCCTGGGACCTGGAGGCCTTCCGCCGCCAGGCGCGCGCCACGTTGGCGCTGCAACGCGGCGGCGAGCCCAGCGAGATCGTTGGCGCCGCCCTCTACCTGGCGAGCCCCGCCTCGTCGTTCACCACCGGCGCCGTCCTGCGCGTCGACGGCGGCGCCGCCTAGAAACGGAACCACGGATGAACACAGATAAACACAGATAGGGTCGTCCGGCTGTCGAGGGCGTAGCCTCGCCTCGAGACCAAACCCATCGGTGTTTATCTGTGTTCATCTGTGGTTTCGTTTTGGTCTTGTATGGAGATGAACGTGAATCACGGCATGGACCGCGGCCTGGTCGATTTCGAGGTGCTGGCGGCTTGGATGGACGAGCGCGATCTGCCGGGCGGAGCGATCGAGCAGGTCCGCCAGCTCGCCGGCGGGACGCAGAACATCCTGATCCGCTTCACGCGCGGCGGGCGCGACTACGTGCTGCGGCGCGGACCGCAGCACCTGCGGCCGGCGAGCAACGAGGTGCTGCGGCGCGAGCAGCGGGTGCTCACCGCGCTGGCCGGCAGCGCGGTGCCGCATCCCGGCTTCATCGCCGGCTGCACCGACGCGACGGTGATGAACGGCGCGGTGTTCTACCTGATGGAGCCGATCGAGGGGTTCAATCCGTCCACCGGCTTGCCGGCGCTGCACGCCGGCGATCCCGCCGTGCGGCGCGCCATGGGCTTCGAGGCGGCGGATGCGCTGGCCAGCCTGGGCCGCGTCGACCACGTCGCCGTCGGGCTCGCCGACTTCGGCAAGCCGGACGGCTTCCTCGCGCGTCAGGTCGGGCGCTGGATGAAGGAGCTGGAGGGCTACTCGCGCCACGCGGGCTATCCCGGGCCCGAGATTCCCGGGCTCGACGCGGTGGCGGCGTGGCTCGACCGCCAGGTGCCGACCACCTGGACGCCGGGGATCATGCACGGCGACTACCACTTCGCCAACGTCATGTACGCCAACGACTCGCCGCGGCTGGTGGCGATCGTCGACTGGGAGATGTGCACCATCGGCGATCCGCTGCTCGATCTCGGCTGGCTGATCGCCACCTGGCCGAGCGAGGGCTTCGCCAGCCCCGCCGCCGCCCTGGCGCAGGGCGGCGCGCTGCCGAGCACCGACGAGATCGTCGCGCGTTACGCGCAGGGCTCGGCGCGCGACCTGAGCGCCATCCAGTGGTACGCGGTGATGGCCTGCTTCAAGCTCGGCATCGTGCTGGAGGGCACCCACGCCCGCGCCTGCGCCGGCAAGGCCCCCAAGCCGACCGGCGACATGCTGCACGCCGTCACGCTCGGCTTGTTCGCCCGCGCGCAGGAGCTCATGCGTTGATCGCTGGTCACCGTCGCCAGCGCGGTCGGTCGAGGCCGCGTCGGACATCGCACCGGAGCCGTTGAGCCACGAAACCGGGAGGTTGGCGCGCCGATCGGTGTTCATCCGCCGGCATCTGTGGTTTCGTGCGGCTTTCGCGATCAGACGAGGAGGATCGAGATGGCCATCGACTTCACGCTCAGCCCCGAGCTCGAGGAACTGCGCCTGCGGGTGCGCGAGTTCATCCAGGACGTCGTCAAGCCCGGCGAGGCGAAGATCGGCGACCCCGACAAGATCGAGCGCGGCGAGTACATCCAGATCCTCATCGGCATGCGCCAGCAGGCGCGCGCCGCCGGCATGTGGCTGCCGCACATGCCGGTGGAGTACGGCGGCATGGGGCTCGGCCACGTCGAGCTGGCGATGGTGCAGGCCGAGGCGGCGAAGGCCTACTACGGGCCGTGGGTGCTGAACTGTCAGGCGCCCGACGAAGGCAACATGCACACCCTGCTGCACTGGGCGACGCCGGAGCAGAAGGAGAAGTACCTCAAGCCCCTGTGCGACGGCGTCATGATGAGCTGCTTCGCCATGACCGAGCCGGAGGTCGCCGGCTCCGACCCGACGCTGATCAAGACCTTCGCCCGCCTGGAGGGCGACGAGTGGGTGATCAACGGGCACAAGTGGTTCATCTCCAACGCCCGCCGCGCCCAGTTCGCCATCCTCATCGCGCGCACCGAGGACAATCCGGAGAAGCCGCAGGCGGCGAACACCGGCTTCCTGGTCGACATCCCGTCGGAGGGCTGGAACCGCGTCCGCGAGGTGGAGACGATGCACGGCGGCACCGGCCACTCCGAGATCGTCATCGAGAATCTGCGCGTGCCGGCGAAGAACGTGCTCGGCGAGCGCGGCCAGGGCCACCGCCTCGGCCAGTATCGCCTCGGGCCGGCGCGCCTGGCGCACTGCATGCGCTGGATCGCGCAGGCCGAGACGGCGCTCGACATGATGGTCGACCGCTCGCTCAAGCGCTTCGCGCACGGCTCGCTGCTGGCGGAGAAGCAGGGCATCCAGTGGATGATCGCCGACTCGACCATGGAGCTGTACCAGGCCAAGCTGATGGTCCTGCACGCCGCCTACCGCATCGACCGCAAGCTCGATTTCGTCTCCGAGGTGTCGATGGCCAAGCACTTCGTCGCCAACGCGCTCGGCCGCATCATCGACCGCTCGATCCAGGTGCACGGGGCGCTCGGCTACTCGACCGACACCCCGCTCGCCCACATGTACCAGCACGCCCGCTGGGCGCGCTTCGCCGACGGGCCCGACGAGGTGCACCAGATGCGCATCGCGCAGCGCACCATCGCCGCCTACACGAAGGAGAAGAGCACCCGCTCGGCGACCGGCGACCTGCCGGTGTGAGCGCGGGCGCAGAGGCCACGGATTACACGGACGCAGTTGGGAACACGGATTACACGGAGACTGCGATCGACATTATCTCAGTTCCTCAACTCGTGAGCGGACCGCTGATCGCAACGAGCTAGGGCTCATGAACTTCAGATGATCTCGATCGGCAGTCTCCGTGTAATCCGTGTTCCCAACTGCGTCCGTGTAATCCGTGGCTTTGTCGCCGCCGGTAGCGCTCACTCGTCCTCCGGCGGCCAGTCGCGCGGCACCGACAGGCTCCACTGCGGTGGGCGGCGCTCGAGGAAGGACATGACGCCCTCCAGCGCGTCGGGGCGGCGCATGACGACGTGGTGATAGGCGGTCTCGCGCGCGCCGATCTCGTCGCGCGTCAGGCCGCGGCTCTCCCACAGCAGGCGCTTCGACAGCGCCACCGACAGCGGCGCGCAGTTGACCGCGATGTCGCGCGCCATGTCGAGCGCGGCGGGCAGCACCTCGGCGGCGGGCAGGGCGCGGCCGACCAGGCCGAGTTGCACCGCCTCGCTGCCACGCAGCCGGCGGCCGGTGAGGAAGAGCTCGGCGGCGACGGCGGCGCCGACGGCGCGCGGCACGGTCCAGTGCGCGTGCGCGTCGGGCAGCACGCCGCGCCGCACGTGCGCGAAGGCGAGCCAGGCGTCGGCGGCGGCGAGGCGGATGTCGCACTGCATGGCCAGCGTCAGGCCGATGCCGATGGCGTGGCCGTTGATCGCCGCGATCACCGGCTTGCGCACCTGCCAGGGCGGGAAGGCGATCGGATCGGCGCTGAACTCCGGCTCCTCGCGCGGCGCAAAGGTCGCGGCGCCGGCGGCGAAGTCGGCGCCGACGCAGAACGCCGCGCCGGCGCCGGTCAGCACCACGGCCCGCACGTCGTCGCGTTCGTCGCAGGCGCGATAAGCGTCGCTGAGCGATTGCGCCATCGGACCGGAGAACGCGTTGCGATCGTTCGGGCGATCGAGGGTGAGGACGGCGACACCGTCGGCGAAGTCGAAGCGCAGGTCGCGGTACGGCATGGCTGGAACGTACGGGAAGACAAAAGACTTCACCACAGAGATACGGAGGCACGCAGAGACAAGCGGAGCTCTCATCGTGCGCGCCGTGGCTCTGTGGTGAATCCTCGGGTTTTCTTCTATGTCGGGCGACGCATGAGGGGGCCGGCGAGGATCGCGGTCGCGCTGCTGGCGCTGGGGCTGCTCGGCTGCGGCGTGCCGGTGACGGTGTCGCGCGAGGACCCGCGCACGGTGCACCGCGAGCTGACCCGCAACGTGCTGACCGCCAACCAGGCGAGCGATGCGTCGCGCAACGTCCTCTACCAGTGGGGCCTGTACGAAGCGTTCAGCGATCGGCCGGCGGCGACGCTGGTCGCGCTGCACCGCATCGTCGCGTCGGGCAAGGGCACCAGCAACGACGTCTTCGCGCTCGCCGAGCTCTCGTTCATGCATGCCGAGGCGAGCGGCGAGCGGCCGTACTACCTGGCGGCCGCGGTCTACGCCTGGGCGTTCCTCTTCCCCAACGGCGCCGACACGCCGCCGCTGCGCTTCGATCCGCGCGTCCGCGTCGCCTCGGACATCTACAACCGCGCCGTCACCATGGCCTTCCTCGGCCCCGACGGCGCCTACGTCGTGCCGCGCGGCGGCGACTTCCTGCTGCCGTTCGGCGTGTTGGAGGTCGCCTTCGATCCCGCCGCGCTGACCTGGAGCGACCGCCAGCTGGTGGATTTCGTCCCCACCGCCGAGCTCAGCGTCGGCGGGCTGCGGCAGCGCTACCGCTGGCCGGGCATCGGTGCGCCGCTCGCCGCCAGCACGGTCGCCAGCGGCGGCCCGCGCAGCAAGCCCGACCTGGTCGATCCGCGCCTGCACGTGCCGGTCACCGCGCTGCTGCGCATGCCCGACGCACGCCGCCAGTTGGCCGGCAACCAGGTCACCGGCGATCTCGAGCTGATCCCCGCCAACAAGACCGACGCGGTGGACATCAACGGCCGCCAGGTGCCGCTGGAGGTCGAGTCGACCTCCTCGCTCGCCTACTCGCTGGCCGGCTCGCCGTGGTGGGACTGGGAGCTGAAGGGCTTCTTCGTCGGCGACCTGTTGGCCAAGGAGCCGAGCAAGCTAGTGGCGATGGAGCCCTACCAGCACGGCCGCTTCCCGGTGGTGTTCGTGCACGGCACGGCGTCGAGCCCGGCGCGCTGGGCGCAGATGATCAACGAGCTGTCGAACGATTCGCGGCTGCGCGACTGCGTGCAGTTCTGGCTCTACTTCTACGACACCGGCAACCCGATCTCGTACTCGGCCGCCGGGCTGCGCGACGCGCTGGTCGACGCGGTGGCGACCTTCGACCCCGACGACCGCGACCCGGCGCTGCGCGACATGGTGGTGATCGGCCACAGTCAGGGCGGACTGCTGACCAAGATGACCGCCGTCGACACCGGCAGCGCGCTCTACGACAACGTCTTCACGCAGCCGCTCGACCGCCTGGTGGTCAGCGACGAGACGCGCACCATGCTGCGCAAGAGCCTGTTCCTCACGCCGCTGCCGTTCGTCACCCGCGTCGTCTTCATCTCGACGCCGCACCACGGCGCCTACATCGCCGGCAGTTGGATGGCGCAGTGGGTGGCGAGCTTCGTCAGCCTGCCGCAGGACATCGTCCGGAGCTCGAGCGAGGTGATCAAGGGCAATCCCGGCGCGGTGATGTGGACCTCGGTGGACGACGTGCAGGGCAGCGTGCTGCAGATGACGCCGGGCAACAAGTTCGTGCAGTCGCTGTCGGCGATCCCGATCGCGCCTGGCGTGCACGCGCATTCCATCATCCCGGTGCAGGGCGGGCCGCCGGCGGCCGGGCAGAAGGACGGCGTCGTCGCCTACGACAGCGCGCACATCACGCCGGTGGACTCCGAGCTGATCGTCTACCACGCCGGCCATTCGGTGCAGGACCATCCGAAGGCGATCGAGGAAGTGAAGCGGATTCTGCTGGAGCACATCGAACAGGGACGTGCCGCGGGCATCACCTGCGGCCCACCGCCGCCCGATCCGGCAAGACCGGACTGACGGCGACGCGAAGGAGGATCGAGCATGCAAACCACGGCAATCGCGTTGACCGGCTTCGCCCTCTGGTACGTGCTGCTCAGCGTCGGCATGGGCCTCTATCGCGGCCGCTACATGCTCGGCGGGCGCAAGTCGGCCAACAGCTTCGCCACCGACGGCTCCGATCTCGACGCCCTCGGCCAGCGCATCACGCGGGCGCGCGACAACTGCTACGAGACGCTGCCGCTGTTCGCCGCCCTGGCGCTGGCGGCGTTCATGGCCGGCCGCCTCGACATCACCGACGGCCTGGCGATGTGGGTGCTCTACGCCCGCATCGGCCAGTCGGTCGTGCACCTCGCCTCGACCAGCGTTCCCGCCGTGCTGGTGCGCGCCAACCTCTTCTTCCTGCAGATGATCATCTACGCCATCTGGGCGCTGCGCCTGCTCGCGGTGGCGTGAGGCGAAGGATCACCACAGAAAACACGGAGAACCACAGAGGGCCACGGAGGCTTCGCACCGGACGCGAAGCCTCCGCGTCCCTCTGTGGCTCTCTGTGTTTTCTGTGCTGATCAGTTCTCCGGCATCAGCGTCGTGCGGTACGCCACCTGGCCTTTCGCGTTCATCACCGCGATCGACAGGCGGCCGTTGGGCGCGATCTCCAGCAGGCCGAAGTTGAAGGCGCTCAGCGCGTCGTCGAACGACGCGAGCCTGGTGCCGACCGGCGGGAAGAGAAACAGCCGCTCGGGGTGGAAGGTCGGATCGAGATCGTCCTTGGGGAAGACGCCGGCGTTGAGCGGGCCGGTGACCAGTTCGCGCGACACGAAGCTCGGGTCGGCGGCGATCGGGCGGTAGGCGAGCCCGGTGGCGAAGTGCAGGTCGGTGGTGATCCACAGGTGATTGCGGATGCCGTGTGCCTGCAGGAAGGCGAACAGCTCGGCGGCTTCGCGGGCGAACCCGCTCGGGCCGCCGCCGGCGGCGAAGCCGTCGCGCGCCGCGGCGCTGCCGGTGGGGATCGACAGGGGCACGCTGGCAACGATCACCTTCCAGGTGGCGTCCGAGGCGAGCAGCGCCTGCTCCAGCCAGGTGCGCTGCGCGGCGCCGAGCAGGCTCTTCGGCGTCGGGCCGTCGTCGCGGGCGTCGTTGGCGGCGCGGTACTGGCGCGTGTCGAGCAGGAAGATCTCCAGCGACTTGCCCCAGCGCAGGCTGCGGTAGGTGCGGGTGGGATCGTCGGCCGGCGGCTGCAGCGGCTGGTAGTCGAGGAACGCCTGGAGCGCCGGGGTGAACTGCGGGTGCTGCGGGCCGGCGTCGTTGGCGATCTCGTGGTCGTCCCACACCGCCGCCATCGGCACCTTGTTGAGCAGCGCCTGCTGGTGCGGGTCGGCGCGGTTGTAGCGCCAGTGCGCCCAGAAGCCGGCGCGGTCCTCGGCCGGCGGCGGACCGGGGAGCTGCGCGTTGCCGTAGCGACCGGTGGCGGTGCAGGCGTCGTCGCCGTAGATCATGTCGCCGAGCGCGATGAAGAGGTCGGGGCGGCGTGCCGCGATGGTGTCGAAGATCGGGTAGCCGAGGGCGGCGTCGCGGCAGACGTTCTGCCCGCCGACGTCGCCGCCCCAGACGATGCGCAGCGGCACCGCGGCGCTCGCGTCCGGCGCGGTACGAAAGCTGCCGGAGCGGCTGGTGATCTGTCCTTCGAGGTTGAGGCCGCCGCTGCTGCACCAGGCGTTGTAGGTGTAGGGCGTCGCCGGCTTGAGGCCGTCGATCAGGACGCGCGCCGTGCCGTCGTGCGCGGCGGGCGCCTCGGCCTCGAACAGGCGGTCGCCGGGAACGATGCGGACGTGGAAGGTCGCCGGCCGATCGCAGCGCCCCCAGATGACTGCCGCGCTCGCGGTCACCTCCCCTGACGCGGTGCCGAGCGTCAGATCGGGCGGCGCCCCTGGTGGCGTCGGCGCCGTCGGGGTGCAGGCGCCCAACGCGACGGCAAGCGGCAGAAGGCGAAAGGCAACCGGGAGAAGTGAAGATGGGCGGCGGTGGTGTCGCTTCGCGCCGCTGGCGTGCATCAGCATGGTCAATCGGAATCGCTTTCATCGACCCGCAGCTCGAGCACGATCGGCTGGTGATCGCTGACGCCGCGGTAGTAGTCGGTAGGGGACTCGCCACGCAGGTCGATCGGCGTGGCGACGCCGAGCAGCGCGGCGGTGGCGTTGGCGTCGCGCAGCAGCAGGTGGTCGGTGCGGCGCGTGGTGCGGGTGCCGAGCAGATCGAGCACGCTGCCGCTGCCGTCGCTCGGGGCGCTGGCGTGGCTGACCGTCGCCAGCTCCTGCGGCTCGAGGTTGAAGTCGCCGGCGATGATCAGCGTCTGTTCGCCGGGACGCGCCGCCGCCATGGCGTCGAAGACGGCGTCGAGCTGCGCCACTTCCTGCGCCACCGCGCCGGCGTCGCCGTCGGCGCCGGTGGCGTGGTAGGCGGCGAACAGGAAGTCGCTGCCGGCCTGGCCCGGCGGCGCGCTGGTGAAGCAGCCGACCGCCGGCGGATGCAGGATGGCCGGAGTGGACGGCAGCTCGCGCAGTCGCTCCCAGCCGTCGCAGGGACGGACGCGATCACGGCGGTAGAGGATGGCGGTGTACTCCGAGCCGGGCTGGCTGGCGGGTGGATGCGGCAGCGGACTGAGCATCAGCGCCCAGCCGAGTCCGAGCGGCACCTGCAGGCGCGTCAGCGCCGCCGGTCCGCCGTCGCCGCTCACCTCGGTGAGGGCGAGCAGGTCGAAGTGCGCGTCGATGGCGCCGGCGATGCGCGTCATGTCCTTGCCCGGCAGGCGGCCGAAGCTGCGCAGGTTCCAGGTGCCGACGCGCAGCGGTCGCGTGTCGCGCGGCGCCGCGGCGGCCGGACTGGCGGCCGGGACCGCCGCGGCGGTGGCCGGCGCGCTGCCCGCG
>JANRJF010000209.1:0-24608 GCA_033764095.1 Deltaproteobacteria bacterium
AGGCCAACCACCAAGGCACCAAGACACCAAGCGGACCTCAGACCTTGGCGCCTTGGTGTCTTGGTGGTGATCTTCTAAGCGGCGAGGACGCGCGTTTCTCGCTCGAGTGTTCCGGCGCGGCCGGTGGCGGCACTAACAGCCAACTGCCTCGAACCCCTAGCAGCCTGAGTTACGACCCTGCCAGCTTCTGGATCGCCGGCCACAGTGCCTGGGCGATGATCTGCGAGCCCTCGATGTTGGGGTGGGCGGGATCGAGGAAGAGGGGCTCGCCATCGTGCGCCTGGAACCACGGCGTCAGGTCGACCACCGGGACGCCTTCCTCCAGCCCGACGCTCCAGGCGACGACCTGGTAGTGCAGGAAGATGCTGCAGGCGAGGCGGTCGGCGTTGTGCAGCGCGCGCAGGCCGCTCTCCGCGTCGCCGGCGGCGATCTGCGCCACGCCGAGGTCGTAGAAGGCGAGCGGCGAGTCGGGCTGCGCCGCCACCGCCGCGGCGAACTTGGCGACCGCGGCGGCGAAGGCGCCGGCCACGTAGGCGCGCGCCCCGTCGCGCAGCAGGGCGCGCACGTCGAGGCGGTCGGGATACACCGGATGCCAGCCGTCCTGCTGCTCGCGCATCTCGCCCAGCGCGTCGGCGCGGTCGCGATGGTCGATGCAGGAGAACTCCAGCGTCACGCGGTCGCGCAGGCTCTCGCCCGACGCGGTGGTGGCGCCCGCATCGGCCGCCTGGCGCGACGCGTCGCGCGCCCGCGCCGCGTCCTCGAAGCGGAAGTCGGTCGACACGCCGGAGGCGCGCGGCAGGATCATGATCAGCGGCTTGGCGCCGGCGGCGCGCGCGTCGCGCACCATCTGGCGCTCGCTGTGGGCGAACTCGTCCGGCGGCGCGACGCGTTTGACCTGCGCCAGCGGCAGCTTGTCGATCGACTCGCGGCGGCGCGGATCGGGATCGGCGCCGCGCTTGGAGGCCTGCCAGGCGGCGATGATGTGCAGCAGGCGCGAGCGGAAGATCCAGCGGCGCAGCGAGTAGTTGCGGAAGCGCTCGCGGTCGGCGACCAGGCTGAAGCGGAAGGCGTTGTTGGCGCCGTAGCCGATGACGACGACGTCCGGGTGGAGCGGCAGGACGCGCTCGACCAGCAGGTGCTCGCCGACCACCGCGCTCTGGCCCGGATAGGCGGCGTTGAGCAGCTCCACGCTCGGCGCGCCGGCCTGGCGCTGCAGCGCGTCGATGGCGCCGATGAACGTCTGCTCCCCGTCCAGCCCCCAGCCGAAGGTGCAGGAGTCGCCGACAAACGCGACGCGCAGCGTCGGGTCGGCAGGAGGCGGCAGCCCGGTGAGGCGGAAGCCGCGCGCATCGAACGCGGTGGCGAAGAGGTTGAACCAGCGGCCGCTCCAGTTCGGCCGCGGCAGCGGGCCGAGCAGCGGGTCGACCTTGATCTGCTCCGGCGAACGCTTGAACCCCGCCGCCGGCCAATCGCGCGGCTGGATGCCGAGCACCCGCACCGTCAGCTCGGCGCCGAGGAACAGCAGCGCCATGAACAGCAGGCTGCCGAACATGACCGCCAACTTGCGCAGCCCCGAGGACATGAACGGCGAGCGTGCCAGATTCGCGCGCGCCGTCGCAAGGCGGAGAAGACAGCTGTCAGCGGTCAACTGTTGGCTATCGGCCTTCGACGCGGAGCGGTCCGGGCCGGACAGGGTGGCAATCACGGCCCGGACCGCCGAGCCGAGGGCTGTCGCTGACGCGGGCGGTCAGCGGTCGTTCGGTCAGCGGTCGCCGCAGAGCGGTCCGCACCACTCGGGGCGAGGAGGGCGCCTGGGACCGCCGAGCTGAGGGCTGATGGCTGACGCCTGACCGCTTTCGGTTGCAGCCCCCAACCCGAGCCGATAGTTCTCGAAGGAGTCCCCCTCCCCGGCATGTCTCTGTCGTTGCGCCACCGCGCGGCTCTCGTCGCGCTGCTCTGCTGTGCCCTGGCCGGCTGCGCCGCTCCGCCGCCGCGGCCGAACGTGCTGGTGGTGCTGGTCGATACGCTGCGCCCCGACCGCCTCGGCGCCTACGGCAACCAGCGCCAGCTGACGCCGTTCCTCGACGAGCTGGCGGCGCGCAGCACGGTGTTCGGCAATGCGTACGCGCAGAGCTCGTGGACCAATCCGTCGGTCGCCTCGTTGTTCACCTCGCGCTACCAGAGCCAGCATCGCGTCACCTCGTTCGGCTCGGTGCTGGCGGCCGACGAACAGACGCTCGCCGAGGTGCTCCGGCAGCACGGCTATGCCACCGCCGCCTTCTCGGCCAACTTCCTGCTGCAGCCCAAGCTCGGCTTCGACCAGGGCTTCGACGTGTACAAGGCGATGAGCCGGCCGGGGGTGGGCGCCGTCACCGGCAAGCCGAAGCTGCTCAAGGCGCGCGCCGAGACGATCAACCAGGCGGTGCTCGGCTGGCTCGACGGACGCCAGAACCCGGCGCAGCCGGCCTTCCTGTACGTGCACTACATGGAGCCGCACGCCCCCTACGATCCGCCCGCCGACGCGCTGGCGCGCGCCTTCGGCGCGACGCCGCAACCCGACCTGCAGCGCATCAACGACTTCATGGAGATGCCCGGCTTCACCGCCGACGACGAGGTGGCCGCCGCCGCGCGGCTGTACTACGACGCCGAGGTGACGGCGCTCGACGCCTCGCTGCGCGCGCTGTTCGCCGGGTTGGAGCAGCGCGGCTTCCTGCGCGACGCGGTGGTGGTACTGCTCGCCGACCACGGCGAGGAGCTGAAGGAACACGGCCTGCTCGGCCATCACCAGACGCTGTACGAAGAAGTGATCCGCATTCCGCTGATGATCCAGATGCCGGGACAGACGACGCGCCAGGACATCGCGGCGCCGGTCGAGACGCTCGACATCGCGCCGACGCTGCTGGCGCGGCTCGGCATCGAGGCGCCGGCCTCGTTCGTCGGCGTGTCGCTCGACCGCAAGTTGCCCGGCGCCGCGCCGCTCGGCCTGCGCCAGCGCCTGCACGCCTGGCTGTCACCGCCCGCGGCACCGACGCCGCGGCCGGTGTACAGCGAGCTGATCAAGGATCCGGGCACCCTGCGGCTGAGCCAGCACGAGCGCGCCGCCATCGACGGCGGCAACAAGGCGATCGCCGACGTGGACGGGCAGACCGCGTACTACGACCTGCAGCGCGATCCGGGCGAGACCAATCGCGACGGCGTCGCCGCCGCGCCACGCGGCGTGCTCGACCGCGCCCTCGCCGCCTTGCGCCGCCTGGCCGACGGCGGCGACCGGGTGCCGGGCGGCGGCCTGGACGAGCAGACCAAGGAACGCATGCGCGCGCTCGGCTATGCCGAGTAACGGCGGCGCGCTGGCCGCGAAGGGGGAGGAGTCACCGCGATGAGCTTCAAGCAATACCTGCGCAGCGAGGTCACCGCCGGCCTCGACGAGACCTACAAAGTCGACGAGGCGTGGGCCAAGGACCAGCCCGGCCGCGCCTACTTCAACGTCCACCTCACCACCATCAACGAGCACGAGATGGCGGCGGCGACCTTCCGCCGCTACCTCGGCAGCGGCGGCCAGAAGATCCTCGAGTCGGGCTGCGGCAGCGGCCGCTGGATGGCGTTCTTCGAGTCGCTCGGCAACACCGCCTTCGGCGTCGACGACAGCTGGGGACCGCTGCGCCTGGCGCGCGCGCACGACCCGGCGATGAACTTCGTGCGCGCCAACGCGCTGGTCACGCCGTACGCCGACAACAGCTTCGATGCCGCCTTCTCCTCCTACGTCGCCGAGCACTTCGAGGAGGGGCCGGAGGTGCTGTTCCGCGAGATCCACCGCGTGCTCAAGCCGGGCGGCCTGTTCTTCGTCGTGGTGCCGTTCAACAACACCTTCCGGCGCTACGTCGTGAACCCGATCCTGATGGGCCTGTGGAAGCTGTGGAAGCTGCGCGGCAAGGGGCTCGGCTTCACCGAGTTCCGCTACACGCAGGCGGAGATGGAAGGCTTCCTGCGCCGCACCGACTTCGACGTCGTCGAGGTGCTGCCCGACGACTTCATCGCACCGTGGCAGAAGGGCCTGTTCTGCGACGCCTGCGACATCGGCTGCTTCTTCAGCTACGAGCCCAAGCCGCCCTACGTCTTCGGCCCGTTCGGCAGCCGCGTCGCCGCCGCCATCCGCAGCCTCGGCCCCTGGCATTCGGCCGGCGGCATCTTCTTCGTCACCCGCGCGCGCAAGTGAGAGCGGGGCTCGCAGCCGGCCTGGGCCTGTGGGCGCTGGCCGCCTGCGGCCACCCGGCGCACGACCAGGGCCCCTGCCTGCCGCCGGTGTACGACGGCGGGCAGCGCCTGCACGGCCTGCCCGGCGCCAAGGTCTTCGACCTCGACCTGCTGCTGCGCCAGCACGAGCTGTGCTGGCGGCGCCCGGCGGCCGCCGGCGAACGGCGCGTCGCGCTGCTCGGCTCCAGCGCCGTGTTCGGCTTTCCGCTCGCCGCCGAGCAGACGCTGAGCGCCGACCTCAACGCCCGCCTGGCGCGCGACGGCGTCGCTGCGCACGTCTTCAACCTCGCCTTCGTCAACCCCGACCAGCTGCGCGACGCGATGATCCTCGACGCGGCGCTGCCCTACCACCTCGACGCGATCGTCTATCCGCTGACGCTGGCCGAGTTCTCGCACATCGCGCCGACGCGCTTCCCGCCGCTGGTCAACTTCTACGCCGCCAACCTCGACCGCATGGCACAGCTCAGCCAGGCCCCGCCGGCGGGGCTCGCCGAGCCGCTGCAGCACTATGCCGGGTTCATCGCCAACCAGCGCGCCATCCGCTCGCCGCTCGCCTGGGTGCCCGACGCCGCGGCGCTGCTGCGCGCCGGCCTGCGCGACCGCGGCCGACGGATCGGGCTGGCGCTCACCGGGACGGCGCCGCCGCCCGACGCGCGCTCGCGCGGCCGCCAGCCCGCCTACGATTGCGCCAAGACGCAGCGCGACACGGCCCTGCGCTATGGCGAGGGCTGGGCGACGTGGAACATCCTCGCCGAGTTGGAACGCGTGCAGCGCGAGCGCGGCATCCCGGTGCTGATCGCCTACTGGCCGGTGGCGCACGAGCCCCAGGGCGACTGCTACAGCGTGCGCTACACCAACGCCCAGGTGCGCGAGTTCGGCGCCTGGGTGCAACAGGAGAGCGCCGCACGCGGCCTCGCCTATGTCGATCTGCACACCCTGCTGCCGCCCGACCTGTTCCTCGACTCGCTGCACGTCAGCCCCGCCGGCCAGCAACGCATCGCCGCCGCGCTCGCCGGCCCGCTCGAGACACTGCTGGCCGATCGCCCGGCGCGATGAGCGAGGCGGTCAGGCTGTTCGCTGTTAGTGCCGCCGCCGGCCGGGCCGGAACTCTCGGGCGAGAAACGCGCGTCCTCGCCGCTCAGAAGATCACCACCAAGACACCAAGGCACCAAGGTCTGAGGTCCGCTTGGTGTCTTGGTGCCTTGGTGGTTGGCCTTGCTCCTGTGCGTGAAGTTTCAGGTCAGGGGGCCTGATTTCTGCCTCCGGGGTCCCCTGACAGCGTAACAGCCTACCGCCTGACAGCCTTACTCGTCGCCGGCGCTTTCAAAACGCCGGGCGGCATGGTTGAGCATCGGCGTTGAGCGAAGCGTCCCGCATGCCTCCGTCGAGCCAACCCGGCACCGTCCGCCGCCTGCTGCGCGCGTTGAACGAGGACAAGCTGTATTGGATCACCCCGATCGTGCTGCTGCTGGTCGGGCTGGGCGTCTTCCTGTTCTTCGTCGAAGGCTCGGCGCTGGCGCCGATCATCTACGCCGTCTTCTGAGCGGTGGCCGAGCCGACCCCGCCGCGCCGCCGCTTCGGCGCCCGCCTGCGCGCCGCGCTGTGGAAGAACCTGCTCGTCCTGGCGCTGCTCGAGGGCCTGGTGCGCGTCGCTGCCGGCCTCGGCTGGCTGTCGCTGCCACCGATCGAGGTGTCGGGCTTCGACCGCGGCCACGCCGAGCACGCCGGCGACGCGGTGCGGCTGTTCGCGCCCGATCTCGACCTGATCGTGCGCATGCGGCCGCACGTCGCCGCCGACTACCCGCGCGCCGTCACCTACGGCGAGGCGCCGCGCTCGTTCCACGTCGAGACCAACGCGCGCGGCTACCGCACGCCCCCGTTCGAGCTCGCCAAGCCGCCCGGCGTCATCCGCGTCGTCTGCCTCGGCGACTCGTCGACCTTCGGCATGAACGTCGAGGCGGACGACAGCTATCCGCGCCGCCTGGCGGCGCTGCTCGACGAACGCCATCCCGGCCGCTTCGAGGTGATCAACCTCGGCGTGCCCGGCTATTCCAGCCGCCAGGGCCTGGAGCAGCTGCGCCGCGAGGCGCTCGGGCTCGCTCCCGACGTCGTCACCTTCGCGTTCGGCACCAACGACCTGTTCTGGCACCGGCCGCTCACCGACGACCAGGTCATCCGGCTCAACCAGAGCCGCGCCGGCCGGCTGATCTTCTGGACGCGCGGCGCGCTCGACCACCTCTACCTCTACCGGCTGATGCGCCAGGCGCTGCCGCTGCTGGTGCAACGCAGCGGCGACGCGCCGCAGCTGAGCACCACGCGCAGCACGCCGGAAGGCATCAGCGAGGCGGTGGTCGCGGCGCAGGCGCTGCTGGCGCCATCCGGCGTCCCGCTGCTGGTGCTCAACACCGACTTCTATCAGGTCGGCGCCGGCCAGCCGTTGCGCGACGGCGCGGCGCGCGCCGGCAGCCGCTTCGTCGATCTGGTCGAGCACCTGGCCGACGAACGCACGCGCCGCGCCCGCGAGCTGGCGCAACAGCTCGGCCTGCCGCCGGCGCCACGCCGCGACGGGCACCTCACCTTCCGCGTCCTGGCGCGCGAGCCGAACTTCGTCCACCTGCGCCTGCGCCGCTACATGCGGCCCGAGCTCACCGTCGCCATGCTCGACAACGGCATGCCACCCGATCAGGTGGCGGACGACCGGGTGTGGACCGTCGAGGTCGAGGCCGATCCCGGCGAGGTCGTCGGCTACACCTACCTGCGCGGCCTGAAGCCGCCGTTCACCAAGGAGTTCCACGACGCCTCGGGCTTCACCGACATCGAGCGCCGGGCCCGCCTGCGCGACGGCGGCGTCGACGTGTTCGGCGACCCGCTGCTGCTCTCCGACCCCACCCACCCGAACGAGGAGGGCGACCGGCTGATCGCGGCGCGGCTCGCCGACGAGATCCTGCGCCTGCCGCAGGTGCAGGCGCGGCTGCGCTGAGCCGCGCTAGTCGTGGTAGCCGAGCGCGCGCAGCTTCTCTTTCGTCGCGTCGTCGAGCACCGCCGACTCGTGCCCGGCCTCGGCGGCGCGCGCCGCGAGCGCCGCATGTTGGGCTGCCAGCGGCGCGATCGCACCGGCGACCTGCACGGCGCGATCGCCGGCCAACGGCACCCGCTCGCCGGGATCGCTGCCGAGATCGTAGACCTCGAGGCCGCCGTGCGGCGTCAGCAGCGTCTTGTTCGCCCCCTGGGTCAGCGCGCGGCCGTGCATGCGCATCTCGATGCCCTTGGGGTTGACGCGCTCGAGCTCGCTGACCACGCCGAGCGGGTGCGGCGCCTCCGCCTCGCCGCGCAGGCGCGGCGCCAGCGAGGTGCCTTCGAAGCTCGCCTCGGCCGGCAGGCCAAGCAGGTCGAGCAGGGTCGGCGCGAGGTCGAGCAGGGCGACCGGCTCGGTGACGATCTGGCCGGCGACGACGTCGGGCCCGATGACCAGCAGCGGCACGCGAATCGCCGGTTCGTAGAGCGTGATGCCGTGCAGCAGCTGCCCGTGCTCGCCGAACTCCTCGCCGTGGTCGGCGGTGACGATGATCACGCTGTCGTCGGTCAGCACCCCCAGCGCCGTGAGGCGCTCGAAGAGCTGGCGCAGCTCCTCGTCGGCCGAGGCCACCTCGCCGTCGTAGAGCTGCAGCATGCGTCCGAGCTGCGGACCGGCGAGCCCCTTGAGGCCGATCGCCGGCTGCAGCAGCTTCTGCATCGCCGCCGCGTCGTCGATCTCGCCCGGCGGCGCGAAGCGCGCGCGGAAGGGCGCCGGCGGTTCGTACGGCGCATGCGTCTCCATGAGCTGGAAGTAGAGGAAGAAGGGCTGCTTGGCCGGCAGGATGCGCGAGCCCAGGATCCAGCTCTCCGCCTCCTCGCGCAGGCGGCCGCCGCGGATCTTCGCCGCCGCCTCGCCCTGCGTGACGTTGGGGACGTAGGCGCCCCAATAGGTGAAGCCCTGGGCGTAGCCGAGCTCCGGGGTGAGGCGGAAGTTGGCGGTGAACCCGCCGTTGCGGTAGCCGGCGTCGGCCAGCGCCTCGGCCAGCGTGCGCTCCGAGGGCGCCAGCGACGAGGCGAAGCCGACGACGTGGTGCTGCGTCGGGTAGCGCGAGGTGAACAGCGACGCCACCGACGGGCAGGTCCACGAGCTGTTGGCGTAGGCGCGCGCGAACAGCGTGCCGCGCGCCGCCAGGCTGTCGAGGAACGGCGTCAGCCCGCGCTGGTTGCCGTAGGCGCCGAGGCGGTCGGCGCGCAGCGTGTCCACCACCACCATGACGACGTTCGGCTTCGGCCCCGGCCGCGCCGCCCGCGCCGGCGCGCGCGTGCCGGCGCCCCACCAGCCGACGGCGAGCAGCAGCCCGACCGCGAGCAGCGCGGCGAGGAGAAGAAGGCGACGGCGGGGAGACATCACGGGGAGAGATCCCCGACGCTAGGTGGCGGCGCCGTGTCGTGCAACCTCGCCGGCGCCGGGTTGTGGTCGCGGCGCCGCTCTGGAAGATTCGCGCGCCGCACCGGGCGCTGGCGGTTTGGCGGGCCGGGGCGCGGGCGGACACGCGACACATGCTCTTCCTCGCCAATTGGTTCTGGGGCTTCGCCGCGGTGGCGGTGCCGGTCTTCTGGCTGTGCCCGGCGCGGCTGCGGCTCGCCTGGCTGTTGATCGCCAGCCTGGTGTTCCAGTGGCACTTCGCCGGCGCCGCCGGCATGGCGCCGGTGCTGGGGCTCGGGGCGCTGACCTGGGCGGCCGGCCTGAGCGGGCAGCGCTGGCGCGGCTGGTCGGCGGCCGGCGTGGTGATCGCGCTGCTGGTCGCGGCGCTCGCCTACTACAAGTACAGCGCCTTCCTGCTCGCCAGTCTGGCCTCGGTCGGCGCGGCCATCGCCGTCGACACGCCCGGCTGGTGGACCACCTGGCACGGCCCCGCCGTGCCGCTCGGTATCTCGTTCTTCACCTTCGAATACGTCCACTACCTCTACGAGGTGCGCGTGCACGGCCGCGCGCCGGTGCGCGGGCCGCTGCACTTCGCCGTCTTCGCGCTGTTCTTCCCCACCCTGGCGGCGGGGCCGATCAAGCGCTTCCCGGAGTTCGTCCCGCAGCTCGACCGGCTGGCGCGGCCGGACTGGGCGACCGCCTGGCGCAGCATCGGCCGCATCATCCGCGGCCTGTTCAAGAAGATCTGCATCGCCGACCTGCTGGTCGAGGTCATCCAGCCGCTGGAGGCGACGCCGCACTACACCGCGCCGCTGGTGCTGCTGCTCGCGGTGCTGCAGGGCTGGCGCATCTACTACGACTTCTCCGGCTACACCGACATGGCGATCGGGCTGGCGGGGACGCTCAACCTGACCGTGCCGGAGAACTTCAACCGCCCCTATGGCTCGACCAGCCTGCAGGAGTTCTGGCGCCGCTGGCACATGAGCCTCAGCACCTGGATCCGCGACTACGTCTACATCCCGCTCGGCGGCAACCGCACGCGGCGCAGCCTCAACCTGCTCGCCGCCATGGTGCTGTGCGGCCTGTGGCACGGCGCTGCCTGGAACTTCGCCGCCTGGGGCCTGTTCCACGGCCTCGGCCTGGCGGCCGAGTCGGGGCTGCGCCGCGTCGCCCCGGCGCTCTTCGCCGAGTCGCTGGCCGGGCGCCTGTTCGGCTGGGCGGTCTGCTACGCGTATGTCTCGTTCGGCTGGTTGATCTTCTTCTACCCGTTGGAGACAGTGGGCCGTATGACCCGCGCACTGCTGGTGTGGAGCTGAGCATGCGATCGCGATCGGCGCTGCGCACCACCGCCACGGTGGTCGTGCACCTGCTCATGCTCGCCGCCGTGCTGCTGCTGTGGAACAGCGACGCGCCGCAGTTCATCTACGTCGCCTTCTGACGGCCCGTCGGCGCGTGGACGTGAGCACAGCCGCCGCAACCGCACGGGCATGGACGCGCTAGTGGTGCCCCGGCCGCTCGATCCGCCGTCCCCCGGCGCGCCGAGCTGGAGCGGCGGCTGGCTGCACGACGGCCGGCGCCACTGGCTGGTGGCGCGGCGCGGCCGCCTGCGCCTGCATCCCGCCCCGGGCGCCAGCTTCGCGCTGCTCGCCTTCCGCCTGCTCGGCCCCGGGCGCACGACGCTGTGCTGCACCCTCCAGCTGCGCCGGCAGGGCCTGGTGCACGAGTACGGGCCCTACTTCGGCGTCGCGCTGGCGCCGTGGAAGCGGCACGTGCTGACGCTGGCGCTGCCGGTGGCGATCGAGGCGGGCGACGAGATCGAGATCACCGTGGCGCGCGAGCCGTGGTGGCAGGCGGCGCAGCCGCTGCGCGTCGCGGTCGAGCGCGCCTGGCTGGCCGGCCCCCAGGCGACCCACGAACAGGTGACCATCGTCGTGCTCAACTGGAAGCGCGCCGACGAGACCGCGCGCTGCGTCGAGAGCCTGCAGCGCGCCGACCTGCACGGCGCGCGCATCCTGATCGTCGACAACGGTTCGGGCGACGGCTCGGCGGAGCAGCTGCGCGCGCGCTTTCCCGACGTCGAGCTGCTCGCCCTGCCGGAGAACCGCGGCTACGCCGGCGGCAACAACGCCGGCATCCGCCGGGCGATCGCCGCCGGAGCGCGCGCCGTGCTGGTGCTGAACAACGACACGGTGGTGGCGGAGGATTTCTTCACCCCGCTGCTGTGGGCGCTGAACGCCGACCCGCACGTCGCCGCGGTGACCAGCGTGATCCTGCGCATGGACCGCCCCGACATGCTCGAGTCGGCGTTCCTGGAGATCTACTGGGGGCACGGCATCGTGCGCCACTTCGGCGTCAACGCGCTGCCCGCCGAAGGCTTCAACTACCGGCGCGAGGTCGGCGTCGCGGTCGGCTGCAGCGTGCTGCTCAGCGTCGACGCGCTGCAGGAGATCGGCCTGCTCAACGAGGAGTTCTTCGCCTACCACGAGGAGGTCGACTGGTGCGCGCGCGCCGCGCGCGGCGACTGGCGCGTCATCTACGAGCCGCTGTCGCGCGTCTGGCACGACCGCTCGAAGAGCACCGGCGAGCTCTCGGCGCCGCTGACGGTCGCGCGCAGCGTCGCGCGCGGGCCGCAGCTGCCCAACCCGGTGCCGCTCACCTGGAACCCGGTGAAGGTCTATCTCGGCGCGCGCAACGCGGTGCGCTTCATCCATCTCAACGCGTCGCCGAAGCAGCGGCTCTACTTCTGGCTGCACAGCGCCTATGCCGTGCCGCTGGAGGCTCTGGCGGCGGTGATGCGGCAGGAATCGGCGCTGAAGATCGGCGCCTGGAGCTACCGCCGCGCGCTCGAGATCTACTGCACCGACGGCGACACGCGGCCCGCGCCGCCGCTGTGGCGCCAGCTGCTGGCACTGCCGCGCATCCTGCTCTGGGATCTGCCGCGCGACCTGCGCCTGGCGCAGCGCGAGGGCCGCCTGCGCGAGATCGCCGAGCTGCTGCGCGGCCTGCGCGACGGCCTGCTGCGCCGCCCGCTGCCGCTGCAACGGCTGAAGCTGCGATGAGGATGCTCGTGTCGATCCGGTTTCCCCCCTTTGAAAAAGGGAGGTCAGGAGGGATCTCCCGACATTCCCGCGCACCACGACCCGGCGCGCGGACGCGTCACTCGAACGCAGTCGTCACATTGAAAATCCCCCCTACCCCCCTTTTTCAAAGGGGGGAGTACGAATGACCGGCGCCGACATCGCGATCGTCGTGCTCAACTGGAATCGGCGCGACGACACGCTCGCCTGCCTCGACAGCCTGGCGCGCGCCGAGCTCGGCGGGGCGCGCATCATCGTCGTCGACAACGGCTCGCGTGACGGCTCGGTGGAGGCCCTGCGCGCGGCGTGGCCGCAGGTCGAGCTGGTGGCGCTGCCGCGCAACCGCGGCTACGCCGGCGGCAACAACGCCGGCATCCGCGCCGCGCTGGTGCACGACGTCGCCGGCGTGCTGCTGCTCAACAACGACACGCGGCCGGAGCCCGACTTCCTGCTGTCGCTGTTCTGGGCGCTCGACGCGGCGCCGCGCGCCGCCGCGGTGGCGAGCGCCATCCATCGCCTCGACCGACCGGAGATGCTCGACGTCGCCTACGGCGCGGTGCGCTTCCGCGAGCGCGACGCGGTGAAGATCCTCGGCGTCAACGCGCTGCCCGGCGACGGCTTCGGCCAGCGCGTCGAGATCGAGGTGGCGGTCGGCTGCAGCCTGCTCATCCGCGCCGCGGCGCTGCGCGAGGTCGGCCTCTTCGACGAAGCGTACTTCGCCTACCACGAGGACGTCGACTGGAGCCTGCGCGCCCGCCGCGCCGGCTGGACGCTGCTCTACGAACCGATGTCGCGCGTCCTGCACCGCGGCTCGGGCAGCACCGCGACGCCGCGCCCGACGCGGCGCGGCGCCGCCGACGCGGCGCTGCCCAACGCCGAGCCGCTGCCGTGGAATCCCGTCCGCACCTACCTCGGGGCGCGCAACCTGTTCCGCCTGCTGCGCGCCCACGCGACGCGCGCCGAGCGGCGCGCCTTCCTGCGCGCGTCGCTGCGCGGCCTGCCGCTCGAGTACCTGGCGGTGGTCTACGACCGCGAGGGCTGGCTGCGCCTCGGCCGCTGGGGCTGGGGCGACGCGCTGCGCGCCTGCGTCGGGCGCGAGCCCTTGTGGCGCGCCGCCCCGGCCGCGCATCGCGCCGGCGTGGTGGCGCAGTACGCCGCCCACGTGCGCGGGCTGTGGGACGGCTGGCGCGATCGGCCGTTGCCACTGCGCGAGCTCGGACTCGAATGAGGCGCGCCATCACCACAAAGGCACAACGGCACCAAGGCCTTGGTGTCGTCTTGGTGCCTTTGTGCCTTTGTGGTGGCTTCTGTTACGCGTGACGATCCCCGCATGAAGCCTGACGACCTCGCCACGCTGACCGACGACCTCACCAACTTCCGCGCCGAGCTGGAGGAGGAGGGGGTGCGCGCCGAGCTGGTGCGCACGACGCTGCCGCGCCTGCTGGCGACGCTCGACCTGCTGCCGGAGACGGCGCGCGACGGCGCGCTGCTCGAGCTCGGCTCCAGCCCCTACTTCCTCAGCGTCTGCCTGCGCCGCCTGTGCCGCGGCCCGATCGCGCACGGCAACTACTTCGGCACCAGCGAGCGCCACACCGTCGACCGGCTGGTGCACCGGCGCAGCGGCGAGGTGCTGGAGCTGGCCTCCGACCTGTTCAACATCGAGACCGACGACTTCCCCTACCCCGACGCATCGTTCGACGTGGTGATCTTCTCCGAGCTGATCGAGCACCTCAGCACCAACCCGGTGCGCACGCTGAGCGAGATCCACCGCGTGCTGAAGCCGCAGGGGGTGGTGATCGTGACGACACCGAACGCCATCTCGCTGCACCGGCTGGAGACCTTCCTGAGCGCCGGCAGCCAGATGGTCGACCGCTACTCGCCGCTGTTCGGCTCCGGCGCGCGCCACAACCGCGAGTACCATCCCGCCGAGCTGCGCGCGCTGCTGGAGAGCTGCGGCTTCACCATCGAGGCGCTGGCGCTGCGCGACCTGGCGCCGCCGCCGTTCAGCGGCTGGCGGCGGCTCGCCTGGAACGCCCTGCTGCGGCGCTACGGCGACGCGCCGCGCCAGGAGCACATCTTCCTGCGCGCGCGCCGCGGGCCGCGCTTCCGTTGGCGCTTTCCGACGCTGCTGTTCGACAACATCGAGTTCTACACGCTGGTGCGCGAGCCGTGGATGGAGATGGGCATCAACGACACCATCCAGACCGGCGCCGGCTGGATGCCGCTCGACGAGACCGGCATCGACGGCAAGCCGCTCAAGCGCATCGTCGATACCGGCCAGGCCTTCCTGAAGACGCCGGCCGGCGCGCGCGCCGTGCGCTTCACGCTGTTCGCGCCGCCCGCCGAGGCGCCGCCGCCGCAGGTGCGCTGCGTCGTCTGGGATCGCTGGCTCGGCCGCGTGCAGGAGGCGAACGTCTACATCGACCGCACCGTCGCGGTGCCGCGCGGCGCCTGGCAGACCATCGAGCTGCCGCTCGTCCGCTTCGCCTGGCAAGCCGGCGACGAGGTCGAGGTGCGCCTCACTCCCGACCAGCCGGGCGTCGCCGTCCACCGCGTCGAGTACCGCACCGAAGCCGTGACCGGTGACCAGTGACCGGTGACCGGTTCACCCCTCGCCACCGGTCACCGGTCACCGGTCACCGGTCACGCCTCACGCCGTAGATGTTCAAACAGTACGTGCGCGCCGAGGTGGCGGCGCATCTCGACGAGACCTACCGCTTCGAGCAGTGGGCCGACGCGGCGCGCGGCAGCGACTACTTCGACGTGCACGCGTCGGTCATCGACGCGCACGAGACGGCGGTGCCGACGCTGGCGCGCGTGCTGCAGCCGGGGGCGCGCATCCTCGAATCGGGCTGCGGCAGCGGCCGCTGGCTCGACTGGTTCGCGCGCCGCGGCCTGCGGCCGGTCGGGCTCGACGACAGCGCGGGGGCGCTCGCCGTCGCGCGCCGGCACGGGCCGCGGCTGGCGCTGGTGCGCGGCGACGCGGTCGCCAGCCCGTTCCGCGCCGCCAGCTTCGACGCCGCCTTCTCCGCCTACGTCGCCGAGCACTTCGAGGCCGGTCCCGACGCGCTGCTCGCCGAGCTGCATCGCGTGCTGCGGCCGGGCGGCGTGCTGATCCTGATCGTCCCCTACGACAACCCGTTCCGGCGCGCCGTCGTCGACCGCGTGCTGTCCGCCTACTACTGGCGCGCGCGCCGGCGCGGCCAGCCGCTGGCGTTCACCGAGTACCGCTTCCGGCGCGCCGAGGTGCGCGACGCGCTGGCGCGCGCCGGCTTCGCCGTCGAGCACCTGGAAGCCGACGACTACCGCTTTCCCTGGGCGAAGGGGCTGTGCGTCGATCTCGGCCCGCTGGTCCGCCCGCGCGGCCTGCCGCCCGGCAGCTGGGAGCTCAACGCTCCCGGCCGCCTGCTGGCGCGCGTGCTCAACGCCGTCTCGCCGTGGGCGGCCGCGGCCGGCGTGCTGGCGGTGGGGCGGCGCCACTGAGCCGTCGCGCGGCTTGCCCGACAGATCACGTGGGCAAAGCCCCGTCGCGTCAGACCGCGCGCGCGACGACGATCACTTCCCCGCACACCAGCCACGGCACCCAGCGCGTCAGCGCCTGGGTGACGCGGCCGGTGAGGCCGCGGAAGATGAACAGCTCGTCGGGCGTCATCGCCTTGAACGGGTCGAGCACCAGGTTCTGGTAGTCGACCCACAGCCCCATGTTGCGCGGCGGGCGCAGGTCGTTGGGGTGCTCGGAGACGATGGCGAAGCCGGCGCGGGTCAGCGCGTCGCGCATCTCCCGGCGCGAGAAGCGGTACTCGGCGAAGCCCATCTTCCAGCCGCGCTGGCGGCGGCGGTTGGTCACCCGGTCGAGCAGGGTGTTGCCGAGCGCGCGGCGCCACAGGTTGTTGAACGGCACCGCCACCACCAGGGTGCCGCCCGGCTTGAGGATGCGGCGCGCCTCGGCGAGGCCGGCGTCGGGCCCCGCCTCGTCGTGCTCGACGACGCCGAGCGAGATCACCGCGTCGAGCGCGCCGCTGCGCACCGGCTTGCGGCGGATGTCGGCCTGCGCCACGCCCAGCCCGGGATCGTGCTCGCGCGCGATCTTGCAGGCGTCGTGGCTCATCTCCAGGCCGACGACGCGGTAGCCGAGGCGGCGCAGGTAGATCGGCCAGCGCGCCACGCCGCAGCCGGCGTCGAGAATCAGACCGTCGCGCGGCAACGCCTGCAGCATGACGTCGTGCAGGAACTCGATGCGGCAGTCCTCGGTGGCGACCGTGCGGCCCTCGAGCTTCCAGGCCACCTGGCTCCACTCGATCGGCGACAGGGCGTCGAACAGATAGACCTTGTAACTCATCGCGTCCGCCGACGGTAATCGAGCCGCACCTCGGCTTTCAAGCGCTCGCCGGTCTTCGATTGACTGTCTCCGACCCGGCGCGTAGATGCGGCGATTGAATCCCGCGCGCCCCGCAGGGCGAAACAAGGAGCCAACCATGTCGCGTCGCATCCGCCCCGCCACCGTCGTCACCGCCCTGCTGGTCGTCATCGCCGGGTGCCGTTTCGAGTCGACCATCGACAAGACCGGCGGCGCCGAGCTCACCGTGCGCCTGCACGCGCTGGCCAACCAGAGCCTCGATCGCCTCGCCAAGGACATGACCAGCGCGCACGTCGAGGTGGTCAGCAAGGCGAAGGACAAGGACAACTGGGTGACGATGACCCTCAAGATGAAGGACGTCACCAAGCTGTCGACGACCGAGTTCTTCTCCGCCACCAACGTCACGCTGACCGACGACGCCAAGGCCGGCACCAAGACGCTGAAGGCGGTGGTGACCAACAAGAACCCGGCCGACAAGCTGCCCGACACCGTCGTCGAGTACTACGGCAAGGAGATCACCATCATCGCCAAGCTGCCCGGCGAGATCGTCAAGTCGAATGCCACCTCGACCAGCGGGCAGACCGCGACCTGGACGACCGACCTGCGCAAGTTCTTCGGCACCAAGCAGAACACGATGGAGGTCACCTACAAGCTTGCGCAGTAAGGCGCGCGGCGCGACGCCGGCGTGCCGCGCCGCGGCGCGCGCGCTGCTGCTGCTGCTGCTGCTGCTGCTCCTGCTGGCCGGCGCCGCGCGCGCCGAGCCGTTCTGCCTGCCGCCGCTGTTCGACGGCGGGCAGCGCCTGCACGGCCTCGATCCGGTCAAGGTGCTGTGGCTCGACCCGCTGCTGCGCCAGCACGAGATCTGCTGGCGCCAGCGGCCGGGCGAGGTGCGCATCGTGGTGCTCGGCAACTCGGCGATCTACGGCTTTCCGCTGCCCGTCGAGCAGTCGTTCGCCGCCCGCCTCAACGCCGGCTTCGACGCCGACGGCACTGCCGCGCACGTCTTCAACCTCGCCTGGGTCTTCACCTACTTCCTCAAGGACGCGGTCATCCTCGACCGCGCCCTGGCCTATCGTCCGGACGTCATCGTCTACGCCGTGACGCTGGCCGACATGACGCACCTGGCGCCGCCGCCGTTCCAGCCGCTGCTCGAGTTCCTGCGCGCCAACGCCGGCACCATCGACGCGATGGCGGCCGACCCGCCGCCGACGCTCGCCGAGCCGCTGGCGCTGACCGCCGCGTCGCTGCACGAGTCGGAGGCCACGCTGCTGCAGTCGCGCCGCCTCAACATCGCCACCTACCTGCGCCAGACGCTGCGCCAGCAGGCGCGCGCCCTGGCGACCGCGGTG
Organism: Deltaproteobacteria bacterium; assembly: GCA_033764095.1. Classification (GTDB taxonomy): domain Bacteria; phylum Desulfobacterota; class Binatia; order HRBIN30; family CADEER01; genus JBDTMT01. Next base: position 17,476 of record JANRJF010000209.1, read on the forward strand.
GGCGCGGCGCCGGCGCCGCCGGCGCCGAAGACGCTGGGGCGGGCCCCCTACGACTGCCGCAAGGTGCAGCGGCAGGACGGCCTCTTCTACCGCGACTTCCAGACCTGGAGCCTGCTCGGCGCGCTCGCCGCGCTGCGCCAGCAGAGCGGCCAGCGCGTGCTGGTGGTGAACTGGCCGGTGGCGCACGAGCCCAGCGGCGACTGCTACAACAACCGCTATACCGTCGCCCGCCTGGCGGAGTTCGACGCCTGGCTGGCGGCCGAGACGACCCGTCTCGAGCTGCCGTTCCTCGACCTCAGCCGGCTGTTGCCGCCGGAAGAATTCCTCGACTCGCTGCACGTCTCCGCCGCCGGCCACCAGCTCATCGCCGACCGCGTCGGCGCCGCCCTGCAGCCGCTGCTCGCCCCGTCTCCGACCGCCGCCGCGCCGCGATGAGCGCGTCGCCGGCGCCGCCCCGCACGAGCCCGCCGTGCTGTTCCTGACCCCCTGGTTCTGGGCCTTCGCCGCGCCCGCGGTGCTGCTCTACCGCTTCGTGCCGGCGCGCCTGCGACTGGTCTGGCTGCTCGGCGCCAGCGCCGTCTTCCACTGGCACTTCGCCGGACCGGCGGGGGTGGCGCCGATCGTCGTGCTCGGCGCCGCGACCTACGCGGTCGGACTATGGCCGCGGCGGCTCGGCCGCTGGTCGACCGTCGGCCTGGTGATCACCGCGCTGGTCGCGGCGCTGGCGTTCTACAAGTACGCCCGCTTCGCGCTCGACAACCTCGTCCTGCTCGCCGCCTCGCTCGGCATCGCGCTGCCGAGCGAGGTCGCCAGGTGGGTGGCGCCGGCGGCGCCGCTCGGCATCTCGTTCTTCACCTTCGAGTTCGTCCACTACCTCTACGAGGTCCACTGGCACGGCCGCGCGCCGATCCGCTCGCCGCTGCAGTTCGCCCTCTTCTCGATCTTCTTCCCGACCCTGGCCACCGGACCGATCAAGCGCTTCCCCGACTTCGTCCCGCAGCTCGACGCGCTCACGCCGCCCGACTGGGAGCGCTTCTGGGGCGGCCTCGGGCGCGTCATCCGCGGCCTGTTCAAGAAGGTCTGCGTCGCCGACCTGCTGGTCGAGTACATCGCCGTCTTCGAGCAGGTGCCGCACCCGACCGCGCCGCTGGTGGTCGGCCTGGCGGTGCTGCAGGGCTGGCGCATCTACTACGATTTCGCCGGCTATACCGACATGGCGGTCGGCCTGGCGCAGATGCTCAACCTGAGCGTGCCGGAGAACTTCAACCGCCCCTACGGCTCGACCAGCCTGCAGGAGTTCTGGCGCCGCTGGCACATGAGCCTGAGCAGCTGGATCCGCGACTACGTCTACATCCCGCTCGGCGGCAACCGCGTCCGCCGCGGCTTCAACCTGTTGCTGGCGATGGTCATCTGCGGCCTGTGGCACGGGCCGGCCTGGCACTTCGCCGCCTGGGGCGCCTACCACGGCCTCGGCCTCGGCCTCGAATCGGCCCTGCGCCGCCGCTGGCCGGGGCTGTTCGCCGAGCGCTGGCCACAGCGCGCCCTCGGCTGGGCGGTCTGCTACGCCTTCGTCAACTTCGGGTGGCTGGTGTTCTTCTACCCGCTCGGTACGGTGTGGAAGCTGACCCGCGCCCTGCTGGTGTGGCCGTGAAGACCAGCTGTCAGCTTTCAGCCGTCAGCATGGCAGACAGCCGTCCCATTAAATCGTTGACTTGCGCGTGAGCCTCATGAAAACGTCGTCTACTCCGATGGATGCGTCCGTCTTCCTGGCCGACCTGCGCCACAACTATTCCGGCATGTTGGCCAACGACTGCATGCCGCTCGGCGTCGGCTACATGAAGGCGGTCATCGACCGCGATCTGCCCGACGTCCAGGCCCGTCTGTTCGCCTATCCCGACCGCCTCCTGGAGGCGCTCGAACGGGAAAAGCCGGACGTCCTGATGCTCACCAACTACATGTGGAACGAGTGGCTGAGCTTCCACTTCGCCAGCGTCGCCAAGCGCCTGCACCCCGGCATGCTGGTGGTCATGGGCGGGCCCAACGTGCCGCTCGAGACCGAGCGCCAGCTCGCCTACTTCAACGCCCATCCCGAGATCGACGTCTACGCCCTCGGCGAGGGCGACTTCCTCGCCCGCGACCTGGTGCGCGAGTTCCTCGCCGCCGACAAGTCGCTGGCCCGCTTCGGCGAGCGCGAGGTGCCGTCGAGCCTGTTCCGCCGGCCGACCGGCGAAGCGGTGCGCAGCACGATGTGGGACCGCGAGGGCAGCGTCGAGGAGATCCCCTCGCCCTGGCTGGGCGGCGCGCTCGACGAGTTCTTCGACGGCAAGCTGGCGCCGCTGCTGGAGACCAACCGCGGCTGCCCGTTCACCTGCACCTTCTGCGTGCAGGGCGTGCGCTGGTACACCAAGGTGCACAACTTCTCGAAGGAGCGGCTGCGCGCCGAGATCGAGTACATCGGCCGGATGATCAAGGAGCGCTGCCCGTCGATGGGCTTCCTGCGCATCGCCGACTCGAACTACGGCATGTTCGAGCGCGACATCGAGATCTCCAGCTACATCGCCGAATCGCAGGCGAAGTACGGCTGGCCGACCTACATCGACGCCACCACCGGCAAGAACCGCCCCGAGCGCGTCATCCAGTCGCTCGAGAAGGTCAGCGGCGCGATGGTGATCTACCAGGCCGTCCAGTCGCTCGACGAGACGACGCTGAAGAACATCAAGCGCCAGAACATCAGCACCGACGCCTACGCCGAGGTGATGATCCACGTGCGCGGCCGCGGCCTGCGCTCGCTGTCCGACCTCATCCTCGGCCTGCCCGGCGAGACGCTGCAGTCGCACCTCGACGGCATCAGCCAGCTGATCGACTCCGGCACCGACGAGATGCACCTGTTCCAGGCCATGATGCTCAAGGGCTCGGAGCTGGAGAACGCCGCGTCGCGCGAGAAGTACCACATGGACACGCGCTTCCGCGTGCTGCCGAAGAACTACGGCGAGTACGCCGGCGAGAAGGTGTTCGACGTCGACGAGATCGTCGTCGCCACCGACACGTTGTCGTTCGACGACTACCTGTACTGCCGCACCTTCGCGCTCACCTGCAGCATCTTCTGGAACAACGCCTGGTTCGACGACGCGGTGGCGTTCGCCAAGCGCTTCGGCGTCAAGCCGTCGGACTGGGTGAAGGCGATGTGCGCCGCCATCCAGGCCGACCAGGGCACCGTCGGCCAGCTGGTGCGCGAGTTCCTCACCGAGACGCGCAACGAGCTGTTCCCGACCCGCGAGGCCTGCGCCGCGTTCTACGCCGAGCCGCAGAACTTCGAGCGCCTCAAGCGCGGCGAGATCGGCGACAACCTGATGTACAAGTACCGCGTCCTCGGCGGCTTCTTCCGCTGGCCGGACGTCTGCCGCATCGCGCTCGACGGCACCCGCGCGCTGCTGCGCGCCGCCGGCGCCGAGGCGGTGGTGCCCGACTTCGAGCGCCTGTGGGACGACTTCCACCGCTACGTCGAGCACAAGCACCCGCTCGTCACGACCCGCGAGGTGCTGCTGTCGCCGACCCGCGTGCCGCTGCGCTACGACGTCGAGGGCTGGATCGCCGCCGGCATGCCGGACGACCCGACGCCGTTCCGCCTCGACGCGGCGCAGCCGTTCGTCTTCGAGCTGGCGCCCGACGCGGCGCGCGAGCTCGACGGCCTGCTGCGCACCTGGACCACCGACCTGCGCGGGCTGACCAAGGGCATCACCCGCATGCGTACCACCTCCCTGATCCGCCGCTGCCGGCCGCTCGGCGAGGGCGGCGCGCACGCGCCGGCCGCGGCGGCGGCGAGCTGAGGCGCGGCGCGCCGATGCGCGTCGACGCGCCGCACGACGCGGCCGCCGTTCCGGCGCTGCCGCTCGACGGTCCGGCGGCGTTCCTCGCCCGCCAGTTCCCCAGCCGCCGCCTCGACCGCGTGCTGCTGGTCAACCCGCCCGACGCCGACGCCGGCCTGTTCCGCTTCGAGGCGGCGCGCCGCGGCGTCTGTCCGAACTTCCCGCCCTACGGCCTCACCGTGCTCGCCGAGCAGCTGCGCAAGGTCGGCGTCGCGGTGCGCATCCTCAACCTCAACCACCTGGTGCTGCAGGCGGCGCACGCCGCCGCGTCGGCGCAGGACTTCGCCTTCGACGCGACCTGGCACGCGGCGCTCGACGCCGCGATCGCCGACTTCGCGCCCGACCTGATCGGCGTCACCTGCATGTTCACCATGACGCACGACTCGCTGCGCCAGGTGACCGCGCGCGCCGCGCAGAGCGGCGTGCCGGTGGCGATCGGCGGCGTGCACGTCACCAACGACGTCGAGCGCGTGCTCGACGAGGTCACCGCGGCGCGCTTCGCCTTCCTGCGCGAGGCCGACCAGGCGGTGCAGACCTTCGTCCGCGTTGTGCGCGGCGAGCGCCCGCTCGACGCGCTCGGCCAGGTGATCTTCGCCGACACGGCGAGCGGCACCCGACATCGCTTCCTCGACGAGGCGCGTCCCAACGCCGAGGCGATGGACGTGGTGCCGGCCTTCGAGCTGACCGAGATCGGCGACCTGGCGCGCTTCGGCATCATCGGCTCGTTCCCCTACTTCAAGACGCCGGGCACGCGCTTCGCCACCGCCCTGTCGACGCGCGGCTGCCGCGCCCGCTGCACGTTCTGCAGCGTGCGCACCTTCAACGGCAAGGGCGTGCGGCTGCGCAGCGTCGACTCGGTGCTCGACGAGCTGCAGCGCCTCGCCGAGGAGTTCGGCGTGCGCCACGTCATGTGGCTCGACGACGACCTGCTGAAGGACGAGCGCCGCGCCGTCGCGCTGTTCAACGGCATGGTGCGGCGCGGGCTCGACCTCACCTGGGACGCCTCCAACGGCGTCGTCGCCGCCTCCTGCACCGACGAGGTGATCGCCGCCGCCGAGGCGAGCGGCTGCATCGCGCTGATCATCGGCATGGAGTCGGGCAACCCGACGGTGCTGCGCCAGATCGCCAAGCCGGGAACGGTCGAGACCTTCCTCGCCGCCGCCGAGGTGCTGCGCCGGCACGAGCGCATCAACTCGAACGTCTACCTGATGCTCGGCTTCCCCAACGAGACGGTCGGCATGATCCGCGACACCATCGAGGTGTCGCGCCAGATGCACCTCGACTGGTACCGCATCAAGCCGCTGATGCCGCTGCCCAGCACGCCGATCTACCAGACGATGATCGAACAGGGGCTGCTCGACGACAGCAGCCCGACCGCGGTGCGCTACATGACCGGCGCCTACGGCCGCCACGTCGGCATGGAGCAGAGCGCCGACGACGCCGCCGACTTCCGCGCCGCCATCGAGGCGCTGCCCGCCGACCTGATCCCCAGCCGCGGGCTGATCGACGACCTGTGGTTCTACATGAACTACCAGCTCAACTACGCGCGGGTGCTGAACGAGGCGCGGCCGGTCAAGCTGCAGCAGCACCGCCGCACGCTGGAAGGGATCTGCGACCTGATCGCGCCGGACAACGCCTTCGCGCTCTACACCCTGGCGTCGGTGCAGCGCCGCCTCGACGGCGCCGCCGACCCGCAGGTCCTCGCCCGCCTGCGCGCCCAGCACCGCCAGTCGCCGTTCTGGCGCGAGCGGCTGGCGTCGTTCGGGCTTGAACTAGATCAGTTGGAACAGAACGGAACCACGGATGAACACGGATAAACACAGATAGAACTCTCGCCGTCGCAGCCGCGCCAACGGCGTGGAGAGAATCCTATCTGTGTTTATCCGTGTTCATCCGTGGTTCCGTTTTGCTCTTTCCTCCAGCATCGCGCGCGCGCCGCGCAGGCGGAACCACAGCAGGTAGCCGATCACCTTCAGCGCCTCGCGCACGTGGCGCATCTTCGAGCGGCCGCGCTGGCGCGGGGCGTAGTCGACGGCGATCTCGGCGATCTGGTTGCCGGCGAAGGCGAGCAGCACGGCGATCTCGGCGCCGTGCTCCCAGCCGTTGAGGCGCAGGCGCTGCCACGGCGCGGCGGCGCGCTGCAGCCCCTTCAGGCCGGTGGCGAAGTCGCTGGTGCGCTGGCCGTAGAGCAGGTTGTAGAAGCGCGACATCAACGCGTTGCCGAGGCGGCGTGCCAGCGGCATGTCGGGCGGCGCCGCGCCGCGGAAGCGCGAGCCGTAGACGACGGGGTGCCGGCGCAACGCCTCGAGCAGCGCCGGCAGCACCTCGGGCGGGTACTCGAGATCGCCGTCCATCAGCACGATCAGCCGGCTGTCGGAGGCGGCGATGCCGTCGCGCACCGAGGCGCCCCAGCCTTCGTTGGTGGCGTGGCGGATGAGGCGGCCGCGCGGCAGCGCCGCCAGGCGGTCGAGCGTGCCGTCGGTCGAGGCGTTGTCGACGAAGATCAGGCAGTCGGCCAGGCCGAGCGCGTCGACGCGGCGGAAGAACTCGTCGACGCTGTCCACCTCGTTGCAGATCGGGACGACGATGCTCAGCTGGTCGGGGGTCACGGCAGCGGCTCGCGCAACTGGTAGGCGCCGATGCGCTCGAGCGGCCGCGTCTGCTCGTCGATCCAGCGGCCGATCGCCGGGTAGGTGGCGCGCAGCTGCGCGCCGTCGCCGTTGTCGAAGGTCACCACGATCGGCCGCGCCGCCGCCAGGCGGGCGACCGCGTCGTCCTCGCGCAGCAGCCGGCGCGCCGCGTCCACGTCGATCGTCCCCGGGTAGGTGAGATAGAGCAGGTACTCGTCGCGCGCCAGCGGCGAGTCACGCCCGGCGAGCAGGTAGACGAGTTGCTGGTTGGCGGCGACGAACAGCGGCCGCTCGGGCGGGAAGCGCTCCAGTGCGGTCAGCAACGCCGGCAGGTCGACCAGCGTGCGGCTGGCGATGCGGATGCCCGGCGCGCGCTGCAGGTCGGCGAGCGGCACGGCGGCGGCGCGCGTGCGCCAGAGTTGGGCGGCGAAGGGCGCCGCCAGCAGCAGCAGCGCCGCGACCGCCAGCCCGCTGCGCAACCGCTGTCCAGCGCTCCAGCGCGCCAGCAGGCCGGCGAGCAGCGGCAGCGCCAGCGGCAGGCCCATCAGCGCATGCCAGGCGTCGGCGGCGGGAAAGAGCAGCAGCAGGCTGGCCGCGGCCATGCCGGTCGCCGGCGCCAGCGCTGCCGCCGAGCGGT
>JANRJF010000210.1:0-12991 GCA_033764095.1 Deltaproteobacteria bacterium
GCCCCGCGTCCCGCCGCGCCCGCGGCGGGCGACCGGAAGCCGCTCCGGCCCACCGTCGTCGTCCGCGACGACGAGGGCGGCGAGCGCGTGAAGGCGTCGCCGCTCGCCCGGACGATCGCCGGGGAGCGCGGCATCGACCTCGCGACCGTCGTCGGGAGCGGGCCCGGCGGTCGCATCGTCGAGCGCGACCTCGAGGACGCCGCCCCGGCGGCGGCGCCCCGGGCGCGCGAGGCCGCCGCGCCCGCCGCCGCGAAGGCGCCGGCCGAATCGCCCCGCGGGCGCGTCGAGCTGTCGAAGATCCGCCGCACGACGGCCAAGCGGATGGCCGAGGCGAAGCGCGACATCCCGCACTTCTACGTCACCGCCGAGGTCGACATGACCGAGGCGATGCACCTGCGCCAGTCGATCAAGCGGCGCGAGGCGATGCCGGGGCTCACCGTCACGCATCTGCTGGTGCGGGCGTTGGCGGTGGCGCTGGTGCGACACCCCAACGTCAACGGCTCGTGGCGCGACGGCGCCATCGAGCTGCACGACGACGTGAACATCGGCATCGCCGTCGCGGTCGACGAGGGGCTGGTGGTGCCGGTGCTGCATCGCGCCCAGACGCTCAGCCTGAGCGAGATCGCGGCGCGCGCCAGCGAGCTCACCGAGCGGGCCCGCCAGCACCGCTTCAGCGGCGACGATCTGAGCGGCAGCACGTTCAGTATCTCGAACGTCGGCATGCTCGACATCGAGGAGCTCACCGCGGTGATCAACCCGCCCAACGCCGCGATCCTCGCCGTCGGGTCGGTGAAGGAGCGGCCGATCGTGCGTGCCGGCCAGCTGGCGGTGGCGCAGACGATGCGCGCGACGCTGTCGTGCGATCACCGCGTGCTGAACGGCCTGGAGGGCGGCCGCTTTCTGGAGGAGCTCAAGAGCATCCTCGAGAACCCGGTGACGCTGCTGCTCGAATGACCGCTGCCGCTGTGCAGAGCGCGCCGCCGGCGTTGGTGGTGCGCCGGCTCGGCCGCCGCCCGTACGACGAGGTGCTGGCCGAGCAGGAAGCGCTGGTGGCGGCCGTCGCCGCCGGCGCCGCGCCCGAGCAGCTCCTGCTGCTGGAGCATCCGCCGACCTACACCCTCGGCCGCGGCGCCGACGCCGCCGATCTGCGTGACGCGCCGGCGCGGCTCGGCGTGCCGGTACATCGCGTCGGCCGCGGCGGCGGCGCGACCTTCCACGGCCCTGGCCAGCTGGTCGCGTATCCGATCGTCCGCCTGCGCGCCGGCGGGCGCGACGTGCACGGCTACGTGCGCGGGCTGGAGCGCGCGCTGATCGCCACCGCCGCCGCCTTCGGGGTGGCGGCGACGACGCGCGACGGCGAGCCCGGCATCTGGGTCGGCGCGCGCAAGCTCGGCTCGATCGGCATCGGCGTGCGGCGCGGCGTCGCCTACCACGGCATCGCGCTCAACCTGAGCACCGATCTCGCGTACTTCGCCGCGATCGTCATCTGCCGCAGCGATCGGACGCAGATGGTGAACCTCGCCGAGCTCACCGGCGCGACGCCATCCCTGGCCGAGGTCGGCGACGCCTTCGCGCGCGCGCTCGCCGCCGAGCTCCACCTGCTTCCCTCCCCGGCGCCAGCGGGGGAGGGCCAGGGAGGGGGCCCCGCGCCAGCGGGGGAGGGGCGGGGAGGGGGCGCGCGCCGCCACCCGGAATGGATCAAGGTGCGCGCTCCCGGCGGCGAGGGGTACGCCGCCACCAAACGCACGGTCAACGAGCTCGGCCTGCACACCGTGTGCGAGGAGGCGCGCTGCCCGAACGTCGCCGAGTGCTGGGGGCATCGCACCGCGACGTTCATGCTGCTCGGCGACGTCTGCACGCGCAACTGCGGCTACTGCGCCGTCGCGCACGGCAAGCCGATCGCGCTCGACCCGCACGAGCCGGCGAAGGTCGCCGACGGCGTCGCCCGCCTCGGCCTGCGCCACGTCGTCATCACCTCGGTGGATCGCGACGATCTGCCCGACGGCGGCGCGGCGCACTTCGCCGCCACCGCGCGCGCCATCAAGCAGCGCCTGCCGGACTGCGCGGTCGAGGTGCTGACGCCCGACTTCAAGGGCGATCTCGATGCCCTGGGGCTGGTGGTCGACGCGCCGATCGACGTGTTCAACCACAACACCGAGACCGTGCCGCGCCTGTACAAGCGCGCCCGTCCCGGCGGCCGCTACGACCGCTGCCTGGGGCTGCTGGCGGAAGCCAAACGCCGCCGCCCGGCGCTGCGCACCAAGACCGGCCTGATGCTCGGCCTCGGCGAGCAGCGCGACGAGGTGGTCGCCGTCATGCGCGACCTCATCGACGTCGGCTGCGACATTCTCACCCTCGGCCAGTATCTGCAGCCGACCCGCAAGCATCTGCCGATCGTCCGCTACCTGCCGCCGCAGGAGTTCGCCGAGCTACGCGAGATCGGACTGGGCCTCGGCTTCCGCCATGTCGAGTCCGGCCCGCTGGTGCGCAGCTCGTACCATGCGTGGGAACACGTCTGAGTACGGCAGCCGTCAGCGGTCAGCCATCAGCTTTCAGCGAGATCTCCGCAAGAGCCGACCGCTGAGGACTGATAGCTGACAGCTGAAGGCTGACAGCTGACGGCTGCCCCTCTCACTTCCACCCCAGTACCTCGACGTGCCCGATCGAGAAGAATGCGGCTGGGTTGCGGCACCACTCGCGGTAACCAGTCGCGACCGCCTCCAGCTCGTCGGCTGAGGCGATGCCGTACTCGACCGCCTTGCTTGCGAGGTTCGAGCGCGTCGTGCGCTCGGCCCAGGAGAGCGCCCAGGTCTCGACCGCGTCGTAGCCCGGATAGGTCCAGGTGGTGCCGCTGACGCGCAGGTCGCGGAAGCCGGCCTCGCGCACCCAGCCGTACAGGTAGCGGCCGGCGTCGGCCTCGGCGCCGTTGCGCGTCGCCACCGCGTGGTAGATCTCCAGCCAGCGCGCCAGCCGAGCGTCGGGCGGGCTCCAGGTGCAGGTGCCGTAGTCGCTGTCGCGCACCGCGACGATTCCGCCGGGCTTGAGCAGGCGGTGCATGGCGCGCAGCGCCTCGACCGGACGTGACACGTGTTGCAGGACCTGGTGCGCGTAGACGACGTCGAAGCCGTCGTCGGCCGCCAGGGCGAGGACGTCGCCCTGCTCGAAGCGCACGTTGGACTGCCCCTGCTCGGTGGCGAGCTGGCGGCCGCTGTTCAGCACGTTCTCGTCGGCGAGATCGATGCCGAGCACGTCGCCGGGAGCCACCGCCGCGGCCAGACCGACGGTGATCGAACCCGGCCCGCAGCCGACGTCGAGCACCCGCATGCCGCGCCGCAGGTGCGGCAGCAGGAAGCGCCCCGCTTCGCCCGCGGTGCGTTTGCGATGTTGCGCCACCACCGACTCGTGATGGCCGTGCGTGTAGGTCGCCAGCGTCTCGCTCATGGTGTGAGCCCTTCCACGTTACCGCGTCGCGGTCGAGGGGACTCCACACTCGTCGCGCACAGCCTTCAACGCAGAGACGCGGGGACGCAGAGAGCGCAGAGCAGAAATGGAAAATTGGGAGTGTTCTCTGTGCCCTCTGCGCCTCCGCGTCTCTGCGTTGAAATTCTTAGTCGTCCGCGCGACGCCGGAACGGCCCCGTCACTTCGTACGTGATGCCGGTGGTGTTGCCGCGCTGCGAGCTGAAGTAGAGGCGGCGGCCGGATGGGTCGAAAGCCGGTCCGGCGAGCTCGGTGCCGCTCTGGCCGGTGACGCGGAGCAGCGGCGAGACCACACCGCCGGGCGTGATCAGGACCAGCTCCAGGTTGCCGGGGTCCTCGGCGACGACGATGTCGCGCGAGCGGCTGGCGGCGACGTTGTCGACGCCGGACAGCGTCGCGCCCGGATCGAGCACCGTCTGGTAGGCGACGGCGATGCGTTGGGCGGTCACGTCGTAGTCCCAGACGCGGTTGTCGCCCTTGGTCGCGAAGAAGATGTGCCGGTGGTTGTAGACGATGCCCTCGCCGCCGTTGAACGCGGTGGCGCCGGGCACCTGCAGTCGCGTCGGCGTGTCGCCGGGCAGTACCGGGTTGGGATTGGGCACCGGCAGCCAGGTGACGGCGCCGTCCATTGCCACCGACGCGACCTCCAGCACGCCGGCGTCGAGATGGCGCCAGCGGGTCGGGGTGAAGCGGTAGAGACAGCCGTTCGATTCGTCCTCGGTGAGATAGAGCTGCCGGCGGCGCGGATCGGCGGCGACCGCCTCGTGCTTGAAGGTGCCGAGCGCCGGGCGCTGTACCGCCGCCTGCACGCCGAGCGGATCGCATTCCCAGACCGTCCCCGAGGCGTGCTCCTCGCAGGTGAGCCAGGTGCGCCACGGGGTCGCGCCGCCGGCGCAGTTGAGCGCCGTGCCGCTGCAGATCGGGTAGGCGTCGACGATGTTGCCGGCGCTGTCGAAGCGCAGCGCACCGACCCCGCCGCCGCTCGGCGGCAGCCACTCGCTGTTCGAGACGTACACCCAGCCGCGCGAGACGCGGAAGGTCGCGCCGCCGTCCGGGAACACGTGCCAGGTGTAGCCGTTGCTGCCAACCACCTGCCCGGCGCGCGCCACCTCGCGGCTGGTGAAGCCCGCCGGCAGCATGATCCCGTTCGCGTCGGCCGCCTGCAGCGGCCCGTAGGGCCCCGGCCCGGTCTGCGCCGGGTAGGCGGCAAACGCCTTGGTCCAGAACGTCGAGCCGACCGCGGCGCCGGCGAAGGCGAGCGAGTAGCGGAGGAAATCGCGTCGATACATGCCGGGCTTATGCCCCGAACAATGTCCCGCGGTCGAGGCCGCAGGGCTCGGTCGGTCCGCACCCGCCGAGCGCGTCGGCGCGTCTGCATAGCCGACCCTCAGTCCGGCCAACTCGCCATGCGCATGCGACAGCAGTTCTGCTCGCCCTCTTGGACATGGGCATGCTGCTCTGCCGATTTTGCACAGGCGGGGCTGCACGGGTCCCGCCATGACACGCCAATCCGTGCCCGCGGGTCGCGCAGGGGGCGAATCGGACTGTCAACGGACGGCCGCAGGTTCCGTGGAAACGAATCGGCAGGCAAATGTGTCGCTGCAGGTCGTGCGCGGGTCCGATCGACACGCAAACGTGTCGTCGCGGGTCCCGCGTGGGCCCGTGGACACGCGAACGTGTCGTCGCAGGTCCTGCGCAGGCCCCTGGACATGCAAATGAGGCGTCGCAGGTCGTGCGCGGACCTGAGCACACGCGAACACCTCGTCGCAGGTCGTGCGCCGGCCAAATGGACATGCAGATGTCGTCCGGAGACGAGCGCACGCTGTTCAGGGACGGTCAATCCGCGCATGCCGGTGGGGCGGAGCGGAGGCGAACCATGTCCTGATGTTCCGAGTCCGGTGCGCCAGCCCGCGTGGCTTCGCAAACCGACGAATCTCGCTCCGCGACACGAAAAACTGCCGCGCTAGCAAGTCTTTTGCCCGGAAGTTGGTTTACACTGCGGCCGGTTTTTGCGAAGGTGGCGCGTTACAACATCCGGTAAGACCATGGGAGGCGGTGCATGATGAAGCTGTACGACTACCCCGATTGTCCGTTCGCGCAGAAGGTGCGGGTAGTGCTGGCGGAAAAGGAACTGGAGTACGAAACCGTCTTCGTCGATCTGCGCACCGGCGAGCATCGTCAGAACGCCGAGTTCCTGAAGCTCAACCCCTACGGCAAGGTTCCGGTGCTGGTCGATGACGACGTGGTGGTCTACGACTCAACCCTGATCAACGAGTACCTGGAAGACGAGTATCCGCATCCGGCCCTCATGCCGGCCGATTCCGGCGGCCGGGCGCGTGTCCGAACCCTTGAAGATTACTGCGATAATTCGTTCCTCCCCTCGGCCGGCTTCGTCCAGGCCGAGCTCAGCAAGCCGCCCGCCGAGCAGGACCAGGAGCGCCTGCAGCGCTACCGCAACGAGTTGGTGCGCGGCCTGAAGCGCCTCGAGGGCTTCGTCTCCGGCAAGGAATTCCTGGTCGGCGACTTCTCCCTGGCCGACGTCGCCTTCGTCCCGGCGCTGCTCATCCTGCCGCGCCTCGGGGTCGAGGTGGACCCGGCGCTGCGCGGCGTCACCGCCTGGATCAACCGGCTGAAGCAGCGGCCGAGCATCAAGGCGCTGGAGCTCTGAGCAGGGAGGAACGGTCAGGGAGCCGCGGTGAGCGAAGAAGAAGACGCCCGCACCCGAGCCATCCTCGATTCGTACAAGATCGTCTGCATCTGCAACAAGATCCGCAAAGGCGTCATCGAGAAGGCGATTCGCGGCGGTGCGCGCAGCCTGGAGGACATCCGGCGGCGCACCCGCGCGTGTACCGGGCCGTGCTCGCCGAACCGCTGCGGCCCGGTGATCCGGGAGATGTTGGCGAAGGCCGCGCAGGGTGGCTCGGGCGGCGGTTGACAGGTTCGGCCAGCCCGACTAGGTCTGCGACGTTATTAGGAATCGTTCCTAGTACCTGATCCCGAGGAGGACGTGACATGAAGGCGCTGAAGGGCACGAAGACGCACGAGAACCTGAAGGCGGCGTTCGCCGGCGAGTCGCAGGCCAACCGCCGCTACCTCTACTTCGCCCGCCGGGCCGACATCGAGGGCTATCCGGAGATCGGCGGTCTGTTCCGCGACACGTCGGAGGCCGAGACCGGCCACGCGTTCGGGCATCTCGACTTCATCGCCCAGGTCGGCGACCCGAACACCGGCCAGCCGATCGGCGACACCGAGAAGAACCTCAAGTCGGCGGTCGAGGGCGAGACCTACGAGTACACGCAGATGTACCCGGGCTTCGCCAAGACGGCGCGCGAAGAGGGATTCGACGAGGTGGCCGAGTGGTTCGAGACGCTGGCGCGCGCCGAGAAGTCGCACGCCGGCCGCTTCACCAGCGGTCTCAGCAACCTGAAGCTGTAATCGCATCCTCCCGCGACGCGGCCGGCGCGGGCGCCCTGCCGGCGCCGGCCGCGAACGGAATCCAGCGTGCAACCCTCCATCCGACCCGTGACGCTCGACGACATCGTCGGGCTGGAGCGCTACGAAGCGATCCGCGACGACCTGCGCCAGCGCACCATCGCGCACAAGCGCACGCGCCGCGTCGGCGTCGGCCCGGAGCTGACCTTCGTCTTCGAGAACCACCACACCGTCTACTTCCAGATCCAGGAGATGCTGCGCACCGAGCGCATCACCGATCTCGACGCGGTGCGCGAGGAACTGGCGGTCTACAACGCGCTGCTGCCCAGGCCGGGCGAGCTGAGCACGACGCTGCTGATCGAGATCACCGACCAGGCGCGTGTCGCCGAGCGGCTGCTGGAGTTCCTCGGCATCGACGAGGCGACCTGGCTGGTGGTCGGCCCGCACCGCGTCGCCGCCGAGTTCGAGCCGGGCCGCAGCCGCGCCGACAAGCTCAGCGCCGTGCAGTACGTGCGCTTTCCGCTGCCGGCCGCGGCGCGCGCCGCCTTCGCCGATCCGCAGGTGCGGGCGGAGCTGACGGTCGAGCTGCCGAGCTACCGCCACGCCACGCCGCTCGCCGGCGCGGTGCGCGACTCGCTCGCCGCCGACCTGGCGGAGGCGACATGAAGTCGCGCGCGACTCGCCAGTTGACGGCGATCTACGACGCGCTGGCGGCGTCGTCCGATCACCCCACCGCCGACCAGGTCTACCAGCGGGTGCGCGACCGGTTGCCGCGCCTCAGCCTCGGCACGGTCTATCGCAACCTCGACAAGCTGCGCGAACAGGGCCGCCTGCGCATCGTGCGGCTGGCCGACGGCCAGGCGCGCTACGACGCGATGGTCGACGATCATGACCACTTCGTCTGCGAGCGTTGCGGCGCCGTGCACGACCTGCCGCGCCGCGGGCGGCCGGCGTTCAGCGCGCTGCGCGAGCAGGGCTGCGTGGTGCGCTGGCACACCACCGCGATCCACGGGCTGTGCGCCGCCTGCGCAGCGGCGGCCGTCGAGCTGCCGGCATGAGCGATCTGCTGCCGCCGACCTTGCCGCTGTTCCCGCTGCCCAACGCGGTACTCTTTCCCGGCGTGCCGCTGCCGCTGCACATCTTCGAGCCGCGCTACCGCGAGATGGTGCGCGACGTCGAGCGCGGCGAGGACAAGCTGATCGGCATGGTCCTGCTGCGCGGCGAGTGGCGCAAGGACTACTACGGCTCGCCGCAGATCTTCACCGTCGGCTGCGCCGGCAAGATGGTCAGCGTCGAGGCGCTACCGGACGGGCGCTACAACATCCTGCTGCACGGCATGCGCGAGTTCACCGTGCTCGGCGAGCAGGACGACCTCGCCTACCGGCGCGGCACGGTCGCGTGGCGGCGGCCCGACACCGCCGGCGTGCGCTCCGAGCTGCGCAATCGGGTCCATGCGCTGATGCACCGCTACCTGGAGGACCGCGAACCGACCCTGGTCACCCGCCTGCTGTCCGATTCGACGCTGTCGGACGAGTTGCTGATCAACTTCCTCTGCTACGCGCTCGACTTCTCGCCGATGGAGAAGCAGGCGCTGCTGGAGGCCGGCAGCCTCGCCGACCGCGGTACGCGCCTGTGCGACGTGGTCCAGTTCGCCCTCGAAGCCCGCATCCGCGGCGGCGATGACGACAAGTGGGTCCACTAGGACAGCTACCAGCTGTCAGCCATCAGCTGTCAGCCGGAGGGAGGGGCCGGATGGACTCCGGTTCCAAACAAGCTGAAAGCTGACGGCTGAATGCTGACAGCCGTCCTCCTATTGCTTCCCCGCCACCCCAACCGCTAGGTCACGACAGATGAAAGGCTCGGGCCGATGAAGCGACGCGAAGCCCTGACCTTCTGGGAGAAGACCTACCTCCCCCAGATCGTCGGCGGGCTGATGGTGATCATCTACCGCTTCTTCCGTAATCTGTTCCTGCATGGCCTGCACGCCGTGGGCCTCGCCAAGGACACGGTCGCGGCGGTCACCACCCAGTACCCCGACGAGTACAAGCGCTATCCGGACAACTTCCGCGGCAGCCATCGGCTGACGCTGAAAGAGGACAACTCGGTGCGCTGCACCGCCTGTTTCCTCTGCGCCACCGCCTGTCCGGCGAACTGCATCTTCATCGAGGCCGGCGAGCATCCCGACCCGCACGTCGAGAAGTTCCCGTTGCGCTACGAGATCGACACGCTGCGCTGCATCTACTGCGGCATGTGCGTCGAGGCGTGCCCGTGCGACGCGATCCGCATGGACACCTACGTTCATCCGCGCATCTGGGGCTACAAGCGGGCGGACTTCATCGAAACCAAGGAGATCTTCATCCATCGCTCCAAGGTGCTGGCCGAGAAGGGCCGCAGCGGACCGATGGAGGAGATGCTGGAGGACTACCGCAAGCTGGAAGCGGAGGAGATCCGCGTCGCGCGCTGAGCCCGGGGGGGCGACGTCAGACGACGAGGGTATGAACATGGCCAAGAGTTATCGCGATCTGATGGCCGAAGCCCGGCAGCTGGTGCCGGAGTGGACGCCCGACGAGGTGCGCCAGCGCAGCTCGAACGGCGGCGGCTATCGCCTCATCGACGTGCGCGAGAAGGAAGAGTACCGCGAGGGGCACCTGCCCGGCGCGGTCTCGGTACCGCGTGGCTTTCTCGACATGCGCATCGAGGAGACGGTGCCCGACAAAGATGCTCCCATCATCCTGTACTGCGCCGGCGGCACGCGCTCGCTGCTCGCCGGGCGCACGCTGAAGGAGATGGGCTACACCAACGTCACCTCGATGACCGGCGGCTTCGGCGGCTGGAAGGGTGCCGGCCATCCCTGGGAAGCCGACAAGCAGTTCACCCCCGACCAGCTCAACCGCTACAGCCGCCACTTCCTGCTTCCCGAGGTGGGCGAGGCCGGGCAGGCAAAGCTGCTCGACGCCAAGGTGTTGTGCATCGGCGCCGGCGGGCTCGGCTCGCCGACCGCGTACTACCTCGCCGCCGCCGGCGTCGGCACGATCGGCATCGTCGACATGGACGTGGTCGACGTCTCCAACCTGCAGCGCCAGATCCTGCACACCAACGATCGCGTCGGCATGCCGAAGGTGGAGTCGGCGCGGCTGACGCTCAACGCGCTCAATCCCGACATCAAGATCATCGGCTACCAGGAGCGCGTCAGCTCCGAGAACATCATGGAGCTGATTAGCGGCTACGACGTGATCGTCGACGGCTGCGACAACTTCCCGACCCGCTACCTGGTCAACGACGCCTGCTTCATCGCCGGCAAGCCGAACGTGCACGGCTCGATCTTCCAGTTCGAGGGGCAGGCGACGGTCTTCGCGCCGGGTCGCGGCCCCTGCTACCGCTGCCTGTTCCCCGAGCCACCGCCGCCGGGGGCGGCGCCGAGCTGCCAGGAAGCCGGCGTGCTCGGCGTGCTGCCAGGCCTGGTCGGCTGCGTGCAGGCGCTGGAGACGATGAAGCTCATCCTCGGCGCCGGCAAGCCGCTCATCGGCCGCATGATCTACTTCGACACGCTCAGCATGGAGCTGCGCATCCACAAGCTGCGCAAGGATCCCGCCTGCCCGCTGTGCGGCGAGCATCCGACGGTGACGGAGCTGATCGACTACGAGGAGTTCTGCGGCCTGCGCAATCCGGGCGCCGCGGCACACGCCTGAGATCCGAATCCCTCGATGCGAAACGGGGCGCGGCGTTCAGCCGTCGCCCCGTTTTGCGTTTGTAGGGATCCGTGCTCGGCCGGGCGGGGAGCCACGGATCACACGGATTCAGTCTGGAACACGGATGACACGGATACTGCGATCGAGTCAGCTTGGTTTTTCTTCTTTGATTTCTTCCCCAAGGGGGTCGGTCTTTTTCCGAATCCGATCCGTGTAATCCGTGTTCTGAACGCATCCGTGTAATCCGTGACTCCTGATGCGGGTCGTGCGTGGACTCCGCTGCGGGTAATCCGTGGCTCTTGGACCCGGCACGCGCCGCCGGTGGAGCAGGCCGGCCGATTCTGCTAGCAAGGCGCCGCTTTCCCTTCAGCATTCAGGAGTCCATCCATGTGGAGCAGGTCATGAGCGCGGTGTCGGCCGGGCGCGATCGCATCGCACAACTGCAGGCGCGCGCCGCGCGGCTGCGCGAGCACTCGTTGCGGGCGACGTCGGAGGCGAACTCCGGGCACCCGACCTCGTGTCTGTCGGCGGCGGACCTGGTGGCGGCGCTGTTCTTCGACGTGATGCGCTACGACCCGCTCGATCCGGGCAACATCCACTGCGACCGCTTCGTGCTGTCGAAGGGCCACGCCGCGCCGCTGCTCTACGCGGCGTGGGCGGAGGCGGGCGCGTTTCCGGTCGAGAAGCTGCTGACCCTGCGCCGCATCGACAGCGAGCTGGAAGGGCATCCGACGCCGCACTTCGCCGGCACGGTGGCGGCGACCGGGTCGCTCGGCCAGGGCCTTTCGGTCGGCGTCGGCGCCGCCTGGAGCGCCAAGCAGATCGACCACAGCGAGCAGCGCATCTTCGTGCTGTGCGGCGACGGCGAGATGGCCGAGGGCTCGGCCTGGGAGGCCATCGCGCTGGCGGCGCACGCGGGGCTCGACAACCTGGTGGCGATCGTCGACGTCAACGCGCTCGGCCAGAGCCAGCGCACCATGTACGGACACGACGTGAACGGCTACGTGGCGCGCTTCGCCGCCTTCGGTTGGCACGCCATCCCGATCGACGGTCACGACATGGAGGCGATCCTCGCCGCCTTCGAAGAGGCGCGCGACGTGCACGGCAAGCCGGTGGCGATCATCGCGCGCACCAACAAGGGGCACGGGGTTGCCGCGTTGGCCGACAAGGACAACTGGCACGGCAAGCCGGTGAAGAAGGGCGCCGACCTCGACGCCGCCATCGCCGAGGTGCGCGCCGCGGCGCCGCAGGTGGAGCTGCGCCCGGTGGCAGCGTGCATCGCGCAGCCCACCTCGGGCGGCAAGGGCGGCGAGTCTGGCCACGCCATGGCGCCGCCGGCCTACAAGGCCGATGACCAGGTGGCGACGCGCGAGGCCTACGGCACCGCGCTCGCCAAGCTCGGTGCGGTCAACGCCGACGTCGTGGTGATCGACGCCGATACCAAGAACTCGACCTTCGCCGAGCGCTTCCTGCACGCGCACCCGGGTCGCTACCTGGAGGCGTACATCGCCGAGCAGAACATGGTCGGCGCGGCGGTCGGCCTGTCGGCCGCCGGCAAGGTGCCGTTCGTCTCCAGCTTCGCCTGCTTCCTCACCCGCGCCTTCGACCACATCCGCATGGCGGCGATCTCGCGCGCCAACCTCAAGCTCGCCGGCTCGCACTGCGGCGTCTCGATCGGCGAGGACGGTCCCTCGCAGATGGGACTCGAGGATCTGGCGATGATGCGGACCATCCCGCACGCGACGGTGCTCTACCCGTCCGACGCGGTGTCGACCGAGCGGCTGGTCGAGGAGATGGCCAACGAGCGCGGCATCCACTACCTGCGGTTGACGCGCCCGAAGGCGGGGATCCTCTACGACGTCGAGGAGGAATTCCCGGTCGGCGGCTCGAAGCTGCTGCGGCACAGCGACAAGGACGCGCTGCTGATCGTCGCCGCCGGCGTGACGTTGTGGGAGGCGCTCGGCGCACACGATCTGCTGGCGAAGGATGGCATCAACGTGCGCGTCGTCGACGCCTACTCGATCAAGCCGATCGACGCCGACGGCCTGCGCGCCGCGGCGCGCGCCTGCGGTGGCCGCGTGCTGACCGTCGAGGACCACTACGCCGAGGGGGGTCTCGGCGATGCGGTGCTCAACGCCCTCGCCGGCGAGCCGGTGAAGGTCGCCAAGATCGCGGTCAACGACGTGCCGCGCTCCGGCAAGCCGGAGGAGTTGCTCAAGCTGTTCGGCCTGGACGCGGCGTCGATCGCGGCTCGCGCACGCGAGATCGTGGCGAAGTAAACCGCGCGGGCGGAGTGAGGGGGATAGGCCACGGATTACACGGATTTCACCGACAAAAGACCAAAAGCTGGTCTGATCTTTTGTCCGTGAAATCCGTGTAATCCGTGGCCTA
>JANRJF010000211.1:0-8192 GCA_033764095.1 Deltaproteobacteria bacterium
GATGCGCGATGAGCGATGAGCGACAAGTGATGACGGATGAGGAGGGCGGTTGCCCCAGCCCCTCATCGCTCATCGCTCATCGCTCGTCGCTCGTCGCTCATCGCTCATCGCTCATCGCTCGTCGCGCATCGCTTATCACTCGTCCCTGGCCGGGTTTATTCGCTTGAGAAACCAGCGCGCCGTTCCTATCGCTCGGGAATGGACGCAACGACTCTGGCGCCCGAGAACGAGCGCTACCTGCGCGGCTGGGGCTGCCATCGGCGCGCTGAGGACGAGGGCTGGGTGCGGCCGCGCGGACGCTGCCAGCGGGCGCTGCACATCCCCGCCGAGGTGGCGCGCGGCCCGCTCGAGACGCTGAAGCGCTACGTCGCGGCGCAGTTCGCGATGCCGCCGCGCCGCTGATCCCGCTCGCCCCGCTTACGCGTCGTCGGCAATCGCGACCCAAGCGGCGCCCCGACGCGCGGCTGGCAACACGGCTACTCGCACACGGCGGTCGGGGCGCGGCTTGGCGCGCTCGTGCTCGCGACCAACCGAGGTCTACGCGTACAACCCGGGGAAGTTCGACGTCTTCGGCGTGAAGCCGGGAAACACCGGCGCGAGCGCGCCGAGACTGGTGCCCATGTGGCTCGACAGCGCTTCCGCGAACACGTCGCGGAAGTCGGTGGTCACCTGCAGGTCCTCGCCGATGTAGAGATCGGCGGGCGTCAGGCCCGGCCAGTTGTCGTTCTTGAGGATCAGGCGGCCGCCCGCGATGCCGCCGCCGAGCGCGAACATGACGCCGCCGTGACCATGGTCGCAGCCGGCGCCGCCGTTCTGCTTCACGCGACGGCCGAACTCGGTCATGCACAGCGTCAGCGTGCGGCTCAGATGGTTGGTGCCGCCGCTGTTGAAGAGATCGTCGCGGAACGCCTTCAGCGCCCCGTTCAGCTCCACCGCCTTGCCGTCGCCGTCCTCGCCGCCGACCGTACCGAGCTGGGTATTGAGATTGGAATGGTGATCCCAGCCGTCGAGATCGACCGCCACCACCTTGACGCCGATCTCCGCCTTGATGATCGCCGCGACGTCCTTGAGCGCCCGGGCCAGCGGATTGTTCGGGTAGCTGACCGGCGTCGCGGTGCTGACCGACTGGATGACGTCGACCGCCTGCAGCGCGTCGTTGATGCTGGTGCCGAGCGTGTCGGCGGCGCCGGCCGAGTAGTAGCTCTGCAGCGCGGCGCGCCGCGCGGCGGCGAAGTCGCCCTGCACGAGAAACTCGTTGATCGCCGAGAAGGCGACGTTCGGCGCGCTGCCGCGCATGGCGAGCTGCGAGTTGGCGGAAATCGACAGGCCGGCGACCGGGTCGGCGTTGTTGATCACGCTCAGATAGCGGTTGAGCCAGCCGGTGGTGATCGACTTGTTCCCCGGCGCGGCGCGCTCCATGAAGTCCTGCGCGTCGAAGTGCGAGCGGCTCGGATCGGTGCTGCCGGCGAGATGGATGGCGAGCAACTCGCCGCCGTCGTACATCGCCTTCAGGTCGGTGCACAGCGGAAAGAAGCCGAAGCCGTGCGAGTCGCCGCCGTTGAGCTGCAGCTCGCTGCCGGCGGCGACGGCGATGCTCGGCCGCACCGCGTAGTAGTCGGCGTCGAAGGCCGGCACCACCAGGTTCAACGCGTCGGCGCCGCCGCGCAGGAAAATGGCGACCAGCACCTTGTCCGGCCCTGGCGCGGCGAGCGCGCGGCGGGCCGAGGCGGGGAGGAAGTAGGCGGTGGCGAGCGCGGCGCCGCCGGCGAGCAGTTCACGTCTGGAGAGTCGCATCGGCATCACTCCTCAGTGGGTGAGGAATTCGCGGCTGGAGAGCAGGAAGGCGCCCGCCTGCTCGACGCGCTGCGCCGGCGTGGCGCTGATCGCGGCGAGATAGGCGATCGCCGCGTTGCGGGTCGCGGTGGAGATCGGCTCGACCGGGAACAGCACCGCCGCGACCCCGTCGACCACCTGCGCGTCGGTGCCGGCGCCGTTGACGCCCCAGCTCGCCGCGTAGGTGGCGGCGGTGGCGTCGGCGAGGTTGAAGCGCTGCACCATGCCGCCGGGGCTCGCCCACACCACCGAGATATCGGCGTAGCCGGTCGGTGGCTGCGCGTTGCGGATGCGCTCGCCGAGGTCGGCGAGCGTGTTGCGCAGGCTCTGGTACGAGGTGACCGCCGGGTCGGGGTTGGCGTGCACGGCGCGCAGCATGCTCGGCATCAGCACCACCGGGCGCTTCACCTTGCTGCGCCGGTACTCGGGATAGAGCTGGAACTCGGCTGATTTGAGAATCAGCGCCGTCACCTGGCGCAGCTGGTCGGGCGCGTCGTGCGTTGCGGCGAACAGGGTGGCGCAGCGGTCGATCAGCGCGAACGGCGGCTCGTCGCCGACGAAGCGCCGCACCAGCTTGGTGCAGACGAAGTGCGCCGTGCTCGCATGGCGCACCGCCAGCCGGATGGCGTCGAAGCCCTCCTGCTCGAGGCCGGAGTTGACCACCTGGCCGAGGATGGTCTTCGGCCCGAGGCTGTCGTGGCGCAACGCCTGGAAGCGGAAGCCCGGATAGTCCGGATCGAAGTTGGCGGCGTTGTTCCACTCCTCGCGCCAGCCGGTCAGCGCGCGCGCCATCTCCTTCACGTCGGCCTCGGTGTAGGGGCCGGTGACGCCCATGGTGTGCAGCTCGAGCAGCTCGCGCGGGAAGTTCTCGTTGTAGCCGGTGCCGGGCGGCACGCCGACCTGGTTGAGGCGCTGGTCGAGGTAGTCGAGCATCGCCGGACCGCGCGCCATGCGCAGCACGCTGTCCTCGAAGTTGCCCAGGATCCACGGCCGGATCGAGTCGCGCAGGTAGGACGGCGTGTTCCACTTCTGTTGCCCGGCGCTGCCGGTGACGCTGAAGTGGTTGAACCAGAAGTCGACCAGCACCGCCTCGAGCTGCCGCCGGCTGGCGACGGCGCGGTAGATCTCCGACTCCTCCATGTCCTTCCAGACGTCACCCTTGGCGCCGCCGAGGTGTCCGGGACACGTCCCGCCGCCGCCCTGCGGGTAGCAGTCGCGCACCTCGACGACGTTCAACGCCAGGCTCGGATAGCGGCTGGCGATCACCGCCTCGACGGCGCTGTCGTCGATCGCCGCCGGGGCGAGCTGTTCGTCGATGTAGCCGTTCAGCCCCAACGCCTGCAGGCGGGCGATCGTGTAGGCATCGGGACCGTAGGCGAGGCGGTCGAGCAGATGCCGGCGCTGACCGGCCGAGATGCAGCTCTCGTCATGGCGGCCGTCGTCGGTGAGGTCGCACTCGATCGCCAGCCCGTGCGTCGACGCCAGCGCCTGGTAGAAGTGGGCGCGCGCCACGTCGGCGGCGCAGTCGGCCAGCGCGCCGATGGTCGCGGCGCCGCCGCAGCTGCCGGGAAACATCTGCGCCAGCGGCGTCGTCGCGGTGCCGCAGCGCGACGCGGCGCGCTCGGCGAGGCGGTCGACCTCGCCCTGGATCTTTCCCTGCGCGTCCTCGAAGGCGCGCGCCAGCACCTCGCCGGCGAGGTTGTCGCCCGAATGCGCCGCCAGATCGGGACTCGCGCCGGCGCGCCGATCGCGCCCCTTGAGGCCGTCCTGCACCGCCGCGCGCGCCACCCGCCACATGTCGTCGACGATGCGGTTGGCGTCCTTCAGCACCTCCTCCTGGCACCGCGCGCCGTCGCCGTCGACGTCGTCGCTCACTGTCGCGGCGTCGAGGTTGGCGCCGAACAGCGCGCTGACGATGTCGCGCGCCGCCAGGCTGGCAGCGGCGTTGATCGCCGCCGCGCCGGCATAGGCGAAGCCGGGCGCACCGAGGCCCTGACAGTACTGCGCGTCGCGATCGCTGGTGCGCTGCTGCTTCTGCGCCACCTTGCCGCCGACGTCGTTGGTCAGGCAGGCCTGCGCGGTCAGCGTGTCGCCGGCCTCGCCGAGCTGGGTGAGCTTGCCGCGCGCCGCGTTGTGCAGGCACTTCCAGTTCGACTTGCCCTGCTGGCGCACCACGTCGGCGCCCGCCTTGGTGAGATAGTTGAGACAGCGCTGCTGCTCGGTGCTCTGCACCGCGGCCTGCGCCGTGGAGACGACGAGCGACGCACCCAGCACCGCCAGCCGTCCGATCCTCGCCGATGTCGCGCGCCGTGTCATCGCGCCCTCCCCCTGCATCAATGCTGCCGTACCACGTGCGATGCGCAAGCCGGGGGCGCCATCGCGGCCCTACTTCGCCTTGAAGAACGACGCATCCTGGTTGCGGATGTCGAGCAGATCGACCGACAGGCAGGCGGCGTCGCTGCTGCGCAGCTGCACGGTGACCGACGCGGTCGACTGCAGCGCGGCGGGAATCCCGCCCGGCAGACTCGCCCCGCGACCGACCAGGATCAGCTTGGCGCTGTCGCCGCCCTTGTAGAGCAGCTTGCGCACGCCATCGGCTCCCAGGCCGCTGTCCTTGTACTTGTAGCCGCTGCCCGGCCCCTGCGGATCGTCCGGTGCGCGGCCGATCGGCTTCCAGCAATCGGCCGTGCCGCAGCTCGCCGCGGCGCGGTCGACGATGACGCTGCCGGCCAGGGTGCCGGCGCCGCTGTAGAGGCACAGCGCGTAGGCCGTGCCGCCGAAGACGAGCGGATTGCCGAGGTCGGTCTGCGCCAGCCCCGGCCCCTTCAGCAGCTTGGCGATCAGCTTCTCCTTGCCCGCCGCGCTCTGCACGCTGAGCATGCCCTTGGCGAAGCCGCCGATGCAGGCGGCGTCCACCGACGCCGGGCAGCCGACCTCCGGCGTCGGCGTCGGCGTCGGCGTGTTGGTCGGCGTCGGCACGTCGCCGACCTGGACGTCGAGCGTCACGTTCGCCGCCGCGTCGCCGGCACTGCTGCTGTTGTCGTTCACCGCGTTGCCCCAGACGACCAGGGTCGCGGTGGTGTTGGTGTTGGGCGCCGTCCACAGGAAGCTGAACTCGGTGATGCCGCCGCTCGACGGCTTGGGAGCCGCGTGCGTGATCTCGGTGCGGCCGCCGGTACCGGTGACGGTGTGCGTCACCGATGAGAAGCCGCCGCCGGTGGCGAGCGTGCCGAGCACCGACGAGGCGTTGAAGCCGGCGTGGTCCTGCAGGCCGATCTCGAACACCGTCACCTTGAACTCGTGCGTCGAGAGCGGATCGACCGCCGGCGGCGCGCCGCCGCAGTCGGTGCATTCGAGCGTGACCGTCGGCGTCAGGCCGCCGCCGTGGCAGAAGTTGCAGCCCGACGCCGGCACCGGGAAGCTGGTGGTCGCGATCCCGGCGGGAAACGCGAACGCACCGGTGGCGCCCAGCAACGCCGCGACGATCGCGGCCGTGACACTCCCCGCCAACCTGTGAATCACCGAGCGTTCCCCCACCGCGGTCATTTCACGGCGGCGCGCGCCCGGGCAAGACAATTCCACCGCCGCGTCGGAAGGGGCGCTGAAGACCCCCATTTGGGGGAGAAAGCGATGAGCGACGAGCGATGAGCGATGAGAAGGGGGAGATGCCGCCTCGGGCATTCACTCATCGCTCATCGCTCGTCGCTCATCGCTTCCTATCTGGGCAGCTGCGACGGCGGCGAGGCGTTGGCGATCGGCCCACTGAGCGCGGCGAGAAACGCGATGAGGTCGCGCCGCTCCTGCTCGGACAACATCAGCGGCTGCAGCTCGCGCGACAGCCAGGCATTGCGCAGACCGCCGGCGTCGTAGTGGGCGATCACCTCGGCCAGCGTCGCCAGGCTGCCGTCGTGCATGTAGGGCGCGGTCTGCGCGACGTTGCGCAAGGTCGGCGTCTTGAAGGCGCCGCGGTCCTCGTCGCGCTGCGTCACGGTCCAGCGACCGAGGTCGGGCGCCGGCGCGGCCATGCCGATGCCGGTGTTGTGGAAGCGCTCGTCGGTGAAGTTGGGGCCGAGGTGGCAGGTGGCGCAGTGGCCGCGACCGCGGAAGGCGGTGAGGCCGCGCCGCGCGGCGGGGCTGAGCGCGGTGGCGTCGCCGGCGGCGAAGCGGTCGAACGGGCTGTCGCCGCTCACCAGCGTGCGCTCGTAGTCGGCGAGGGCGCGGGCGATGCGGTCGAAGTCGACGCGCGCGTCGCCATACGCCGCGGCGAACAGCGGCGCGTAGCCGGGCACGGCGCGCACCGCGGCGGCGACCGCGTCGGTGGAGGGCATCGCCATCTCGTGCGGGTCGAGCAACGGAAAGCGCAGCTGCGTTTCGAGATCGGCGGCGCGGCCGTCCCAGAACTGCGCCGCGCTGAACAGCCGGTTGACCGCCGCCGGCGCATGACGCCGGCTCGCTGCCGCGCCGACGCCGAGCGAGCGCGGCCGCGGGTCGGCGAGGCCGTGCGCCGGATCGTGGCAGGAGGCGCAGGCGACCGTCGCGTCGCGCGACAGCCGCGGGTCGAAGAACAGCGCCCGCCCCAACTCGATACGGGCCGGGCTCGGCGCGTCGCCGGCCGGCCAGCGCGCGGCGGCGGCCGGCAGACCGACCGGCAGCGGCAGCGACCAGGCGCCGACGCGCAGCGTCTCGCCGGCGCGCGCCACGCCGAGCACCAGCGTCGCCACGCCGACGATCAACAGCGCCCGCACCGGTCCTCCCCCTCGTTGATTGTGATTCGGATGGGTCGTATTACCAATGCCAATCCAAGCGCCGCAATGAGCATAAGGGCAATGCATACTGAGCGGCAGTATTCCTCACCCGGGCGCGGCTTGCGTTTTCACCGGCGACATGGTGCATGCAGCGCGGCTTCGCGCCGGGGGTGCCGCGCCAGCGGTGCGCGCGGAGCGGTCGGATTGATCGCACACATCTCATCACGCGTTCGAGAGTCAGTGGAGGAGCGTCGATGTCCACGTCCACGCTGAGCGGCGGCTACCGCAACGGGCTCGCTGCCACGTTTCGCACCGACAAATGGTGGGTCGAGCCGCTCTGGACCGGCGTCGGTTTCCTGCTCTTTGTCCTGTACTCCAACTGGGCGGCCTTCCAGGGCGACCACTACTTCTTCGGCGGCTACATCTCGCCCTTCTACTCGCCGCTGCTGTTCACCGACACCAGCCGCATCGGCGCGGCGCCGCTGGAGCTCTCGTGGTTCGGCGAGTGGCCGAACTGGCTGCGCGCCATCTGGCCGCCGTTCATGCCGAGCTCGCCGGCCTTCCTGATCCTCGCCGGGCCGCTGTCGTTCCGCCTCACCTGCTACTACTACCGCAAGTTCTACTACCGGGCGTACTTCATGACCCCGCCCGCCTGCGCGGTCGGCGCGCTGCCGCAGAAGCGCTACCGCGGCGAGACCTTCCTGCTGCTGTTCCAGAACCTGCACCGATACGCGTTGTACGTCGCCATCCTGTTCATCGTCTTCCTGCTGCACGACGCCTACCTCGCCTTCTGGCGCGACGGGAAGTTCGGCATCGGCGTCGGCACGCTGGTGCTGCTCATCAATCCGATTCTGCTCGGCGCCTATACCTTCGGCTGCCACTCCTTCCGCCACCTGATCGGCGGGCAGCTCAACTGCTTCACCTGCGACAACGCGGCGCGCACCCGGCACGGCGCCTGGCAGCGCGTCTCGTGGCTCAACCAGCGCCACATGCTGTTCGCCTGGCTGAGCCTGGTCTGGGTCGGCTTCGCCGACTTCTACGTGCGCATGGTGTCGATGGGCGTCATCCACGACTGGAGCACGTGGGGATAACGCCATGGCTGATCTCTCCGACATCCAAACCGTCACCCACGACGTCGTCGTCATCGGCGCCGGCGGCGCCGGCCTGCGCGCCGCGGTCGAGTGCGGACTGCAGGGACTGAACACCGGTCTGGTCTGCAAGTCGCTGCTCGGCAAGGCGCACACCGTCATGGCCGAGGGCGGCTGCGCCGCGGCGCTCGGCAACGTCGCACCGAAGGACAACTGGAAGATCCACTTCCGCGACACCATGCGCGGCGGCAAGTTCCTCAACAACTGGCGCATGGCCGAGCACCACGCCAAGAACGCGCCGGCGCGGGTGCGCGAGTTGGAGGAATGGGGCGCGGTGTTCGACCGCACCCCGACCGGACTGATCAGCCAGCGCAACTTCGGCGGGCATCGCTATCCGCGCCTGGCGCACGTCGGCGACCGCACCGGCCTCGAAATGATTCGCACCTTGCAGGACAAGGCGGTGCACACCGCCAACGTCAAGGTGCACATGGAGTGCACGGCGCTCGAGCTGCTGCTCGACGGCGGC
>JANRJF010000212.1:0-2026 GCA_033764095.1 Deltaproteobacteria bacterium
CGAGGGCGGCGACCCAGGCGCGCAGCAGCAAGCCGACCAGGGCGCGCGGCGAGTGGGCGCGGGCAAAGCGGCCGGCGGCGCCGCGGCCGGTGAGCGCGCCCCAGGCCTGCGCGGCGAGGCGCAGGCCGGTGAAGAAGGGGCTGGCGAGCAGCAGCGGCCAGGGCAGGCAGCGCACCGCCACCCAGGCGCGGTTGCGCTCGACCAGGAACGCCTTCAACGGCGAGTACGCGTCGGTGGCGGCCGAATACTTGTGGTAGACCACCGCGCCCGGCACGGCGCGACAGCGCCAGCCGGCGAGCCGCCCGCGCAGGCCGAGGTCGGTGTCCTCGCAGTAGGCGAACAGCGCCTCGTCGAACACCCCGACGTCGCGCAGCATGGCGCGGCGCAGCAGCACCGCGCAGCCGCTCGGCAGCACGATCTCCTCGTCGGCGTCGTACTGGCCGCGGTCGCGCTCCAGCCGGCCGCGGCCGCGGCTGAGGCCGTCGGCGTAGAGCAGGTGGCCGACGTTGTCGATCAGGCCGCGGTCGTCGAAGGCGAGGATCTTGGGGGCGAACATGCCGGTGGTCGGATGCGCGTCGGCCGCCGCCAGCAGGCGGGCGCAGCAGTCGGGGGCCACTTCGGTGTCGGTGTTGAGCGGCAGCAGCAGGCGGCCGCGCGCGGCGCGCAGGCCGGCGTTGAGCCCGCCGGCGTAGCCGCGGTTGTCGGCCAGCGCGACGACGCGCACCGCATCGCCGTAGCGCGCCCGCACCAGGTCGAGCGAGCCGTCGGTCGAGCCGTTGTCGACCAGCACGATCTCGATGCCGGCGAGCGTCTGGCGCAGCAGCGAGCCGAGGCAGACCTCGAGATGCTCGCGGCCGTTCCAGTTCACCACGATCGCCGACAGCGGCGTCTGCGGGTCGTAGTCGTCGAGCGTGTCGGACATGGTCGATCGTTTCTTCACCACAACGATGCGGCAGCACAACGGGGGCGCGTGATGTCGTTGTGCCGTGGTGGCGTTGTGGTCACTGCAGCAGCGCCGCGCCGCCTGGCGGCAGGACGACGTGCGCGGCCGGCGAGCCGAACAGCAGGCGGGTCTCGCGCCGGTA
This sequence comes from Deltaproteobacteria bacterium, assembly GCA_033764095.1. Lineage (GTDB taxonomy): Bacteria > Desulfobacterota > Binatia > HRBIN30 > CADEER01 > JBDTMT01. The sequence continues at coordinate 1,086 of JANRJF010000212.1, forward strand.
GTCCTGGTTGACCAGCAGCGCGGCGCGGCGCCCGTCGGCGGCGCCGAACAGGCCGACGGTCACCGGGCCGCCGGCCAGCACGGCGAGCGGCGGCCGCTCGGCATTGGCGAGCTGCGGCGGCACCGACCAGGCGCCGGCGGAGTCGAAGACGCCGAGCGAGCCGTAGTCGTCGAGCGCGCCGGCGATGGCGCGCGCCTGGGCATTCAGGCGCGCCGCCTGGGCGAGCTTGTCGGTGGCGACGCCGTGCTCGACCAGGCCGCGGCGGAACTGCCAGTCGGCGGCGCCCTCGACGTGCACCGGCGTCCAGTAGGTGAAGTAGGAGATGGCGCGCGCGCCGAAGGCGAGGGCGTGGAAGATCTGCCAGCTCATCTCCGCCTCGCTCGGATCGCGGTAGGGGCCGTGCGGCATCGCCTGCACGATCAGCATCCACGGCACGCCGGCGGCCAGCGCCTCGGCGCGCATCAGCGCCAGGGTGGCGAAGAAACTGTCGCGATCGGCGCCGCTGCGGAACGGGTAGTAGTCGACGCTGAGCAGCGCCGGCCGCACCTCCTCCATGTAGCGCCGGACGTACTCTTCGTAGGTCGGGGTGCCGTGCGCCAGCGGCGAGACGTAGTCGGGGAGCAGGTTGATGTAGGCGAGGTGGGCGGGATCGACCAGGCGCAGGTGGGCGACCACCGGTGCCAGATCGGCGAAGCGGTCGGCGCCCGGCTCGTCGACCAGGAAATAGCCGGCCAGGCCGGGATGGGCGCTGTACTCGGCGAGCGCGGCGCTGACGCCGCGCGGCCAGTCGGCCGGGGCCGGATCGTAGAGGTCGAGGCGCGGGTCGCTGATCATCAGCCGCAGGCCGTGCCGCGCCGCGACGTCGAGCGCCTGGCGGGTGAGCGCCGGCGACCGCATGCCCTCGCACGGCGCGCCGATGACGTCGAAGCCGGCGGCGGCGA
>JANRJF010000213.1:0-5902 GCA_033764095.1 Deltaproteobacteria bacterium
CCAGTCAACCCGGCATCGCCGGTCGGGCCGGTCGGTCCGGTGAATCCGGTGCCGCCGGTCGGACCGGTCGGTCCGGTCGCACCAGTCAACCCGGCATCGCCGGTCGGGCCGGTCGGTCCGGTGAATCCGGTGCCGCCGGTGGGGCCGGTCGGTCCGGTCGCTCCAGTCAACCCGGCGTCGCCGGTCGGCCCGGTTGGCCCGCTGGCACCCGTTGGGCCCGTCGGTCCCGTGCTGCCGGCCGATCCGCTGGCACCGGTTGGGCCCGTCGGCCCCGTACCGCCGCTTGCGCCTGTCAATCCGCTGGCGCCGGTGGGGCCGGTCGGTCCGGTCGCGCCGGTGGCGCCGCTCGGCCCGGCGGGGCCGGGCTCGACGGTGAGCGAGTAGGCGGCGCTGGTGATGCGCCGGTTCGGCACCAGCGTCTCGCCGTTGACCATGACCTGGAGGTAGCGCAGCGGCCCGTACGAATCGCTCGGCGCACCGGTGAACAGCCCGCTCGGGAACGGGGTGACGCTGCCCAGCTGGACGTTGAAGAAGCCGTCCTCGACCGCCACCGTCTGGGTTTCCGTCCAGCCCAGCGACGAGCCGCCGCCGTCGACGACGGTGAACTTCATCGTGAACGATCCGTTCTTGGGAACCCCGGACGGATCGGTCAGGCGACCCTGATAGTTGATCAGGTTCGGCACATCGGCCGCGGCGGCACGCGCGATCCCGAAGAGCTTCGAGAACGAGAGGCTGACGCCGATGGTTTCGAGGATGAATCGTCGCCGCGACACATGTCCGAACATCTGAGCGTCACCTCGTGCCGCCGACTCGGTCGATCGAGCCGGATTGACTGGCAGCCAGGAAACCACGCGTCGCGATCGCTTCAAGGCACAAAATCGTCGCCGCGCAATTTTTGTCGGCGACTCGGCTAAGGGGGGCGGCGTCGTTGCCGAGCCATGCGTTTCGGCCCCGTCCCCACCTTGATGTGACTGAGAAATTCTCACACGGAGGCACGGAGACACGGAGAGTTTCTATTGCCACTCCACTCGTGTCGCTGCCGGCAAAGGCATCGTGGATGAAATGTGGGATCGCACCCAACCTACCGCTGGTACTCCGCCCTCCGCGTCCCCGTGCCTCCGTGTGAGATCTTCTTTTGGCCGATCAATGGAGCGGATGATGTTGGAGTGGATGTCCGACTCTCTCCACCCTCGTCGCCGTGGCTTGAAGCCCTTCCGGCGATGCGCGACAACTCGGAGTCCGCATGGCTGACCTGCCCAAGACCTACGACCCTGCCGCCACCGAGGAACGCTGGTACGACGCCTGGTTGGCCGGCGGCTACTTCCACGCCGACGAAACCCGCGAGGGCGAGCGCTTCGCGATCGTCATCCCGCCGCCAAACGTCACCGGCGTCCTCCATATGGGGCATATCCTCAACAACACGTTGCAGGACGTCCTGGCGCGCTTTCACCGCATGGACGGCAAGAACGTGTTGTGGATGCCGGGCACCGATCACGCCGGCATCGCGACGCAGAACGTGGTCGAGAAGCACCTCGCCAGCGAGGGGCTCACCCGCCACGACCTCGGTCGCGAGGCGTTCGTGGCGCGCGTCTGGCAGTGGAAGGAAGAGAAGGGCGGCGTCATCCTGCGCCAGCTCAAGCGGCTCGGCGCCTCGTGCGACTGGGAGCGCGAGCGCTTCACCATGGACGAGGGCCTGTCGCATGCGGTGCGCGAGGTCTTCGTCCGCTTGTACGAGCAGGGCCTGGTCTACCGCGGCCAGCGCATCATCCACTGGTGCCCGCGCTGCCTCACCGCGCTCGCCGACGAGGAAGCGGTGACCAGCGAGGGCGGCGAGACCGGCTCGCTGTGGCACATCCGCTACCCGGCCGAGGACGGTGGGCCGGGGCTGACGGTGGCGACGACCCGCCCCGAGACCATGCTCGGCGACACCGGCGTGGCGGTGAACCCGGAGGACGAGCGCTACGCCCACCTGATCGGCAAGCGCGTGCAGCTGCCGTTGATGGGCCGCGCCATCCCGGTGGTCGCCGACGCGTTGGTCGACAAGGACTTCGGCACCGGCGCGGTCAAGGTGACACCGGCGCACGACGCCAACGACTTCGAGATGGGACAGCGCCACGGCCTCGAGCCGCTGTGCATCATGGAGCCGAACGGTATCATCAACGCCGCCGGCGGCGCCTACGCCGGGCTCGATCGCTTCGCGGCGCGCAAGCGCGTCGTCGCCGACCTCGAGGCGCAGGGCCTGCTCGAGAAGACCGAGCCGTACCGCGTGCCGGTGCGCCGCTGCTACCGCTGCGACACCGTCGTCGAGCCGTACCTGTCGCTGCAGTGGTTCGTGAAGATGGCGCCGCTGGCGGGACCGGCGCTGCGCGCGCTGGAGGACGGCTCGCTGCGCCTGATCCCGGAGCGCTGGAACGGCGTCTACCGCCACTGGATGGAGACCATCCGCGACTGGTGCATCAGCCGCCAGCTCTGGTGGGGGCACCGCATCCCGGTCTGGTACTGCGACAGCGGCGGCCACGAGATCGTCTCGCGCACCGACCCCACCAGCTGCCCGCACTGCGGCGGCGCGCTGCGCCAGGATCCGGACGTGCTCGACACCTGGTTCAGCTCCTGGCTGTGGCCGTTCTCGACCATGGGCTGGCCGGAGGACACGGCGACGCTGCGCCGCTTCTATCCGACCGACGCGCTGGTCACCGCCGCCGACATCATCTTCTTCTGGGTCGCGCGCATGGTCATGGCCGGCTACGCGTTCATGGACCAGTGCCCGTTCCGCGACGTCTATCTGAACAGCATCGTGCGCGACGGCCAGGGTCGGAAGATGTCGAAGTCGCTCGGCAACTCACCCGACCCGCTCGACGTCATCGCGCAGTACGGCGCCGACGCGCTGCGCTTCACCGTCGTCTCGCTGGCGCCGGTCGGCCAGGACGTGCGCTACGACATCGAGAAGACCGAGCTCGGCCGCAACTTCGCCAACAAGATCTGGAACGCCGCGCGGTTCGCGCTGATGCACCTGGGCGACGGCCCCCACCCTGACCCTGCCCCGTTGGCGCGGGGGAGGGAATCGGAAGGCACGGCGCAAGACGGTTTCGATTCCCTCCCCCGCAGCGGCGGAGGGCTAGGGAGGGGGCTCGCCGATCGCTGGATCCTCTCGCGCCTGCAGGGCGCGATCGAGGAAACGCGCACGGCGCTCGGCGCCTATCGCTTCAACGACGCCGCCTCGGCGCTCTACCGTTTCATCTGGGGCGACGTCTGCGACTGGTACCTGGAGCTCTCCAAGCCGGCGCTCTACGGCAGCGACGAGGCCGCCAAGCGGGCGGTGCGCGCGACGTTGACCACCGTGCTCGACCAGACGCTGCGCCTGCTGCACCCGTTCATGCCGTTCCTCACCGAGGAGATCTGGCAGGCGCTGCCGATCGCGCGGCCGACCGCGTCGATCTGCATCGCCCCCTATCCCACCGTGGATGACGCCTGGCGCGACGCCGACGCCGAGGCGCGCATCGGACAGCTCATCGATGCCGTCACCTCGATCCGCAACATCCGCGCCGAGCTCGGCATCGCCCCGACCACGCCGCTCACCGTGCACATCGCCGCCGACGGGCAGGGCGAGCACGTGCAGGCGATCGAGCCGTTCATCAAGGCGTTGGCCCGGGTCGGCGCGGTCGAGCTGCTCGGCAACGAGCGCCCGTCCGGCGAGCCGTCGAGCGTCGTCGCCGGCCTCGGCGAGGTGTTCGTCTCGCTGCGCGGCGTCGTCGACGCCGCGCAGGTGCGCGAGCGCCTGGAGAAGGACCTCGGCAAGGTCGAGAAGGACCTGAAGAGCGTCGACGCCAAGCTGTCGCGCCCCGACTTCGTCGACAAGGCCCCGGCCGACATCGTCGAGAAGGAACGCGCCAAGGCCGGCGCGCTGCGCGAACGCCGCGCCACGCTGCAGAAGCACCTGAGCGTGTTGCGGCAGGCCTGAGGCAGGTTGTTGGTTGTCAGGTTGGTGGTGATTAGGTCGGAAGGGAACGGCGCATTGAGCTGCCCTCCGACCTGACCTGGAACTTCACGCACCGGGCAAAGGCCAACCAGCAAGGCACCAAGCGGACCTCAGATGGCGAGCACGAGAGTGTCTCGGTCGAGTGTTCCGGCTGGCCGCAACCAACGACCTCCTCAGCGCAGCTCCGCCTGCATGCGCTGCACGTCCTGTGCGGCGGCGGCGATGACGTCGAAGTAGCGGCGGCGGACGCGGCGGTAGCGGTCGCCGCGCACGGCCTGCAGCGCGTCCTGTTGCTCGCGCGTCGCCAGGATCTCGGCATAGAGCTGCGCGAAGTGCGCCAGGTTGGGCTCCAGCTCGGTGAAACGCGGCTCGTCGAGCATCTTCAGCAGCATCTGCGTGGTGCGCAGCGTCACCGGCCCCTGGAAGACCAGCAGGCGCGGCTGCGGATCGAACAGCTGGTTGTTCGGGTAGACCGGCAAGGACACCAGCACCGAGCCGTGGCGGGTGGGGAGCCAGCCGAACTCCAGCAGCGCGTTGCGCATCGGATTGCTGGCGAAGATGTCGGGGAACGACGCGAGCGGCCCCTTGGTGCCGAGCGCGGCGAGTTCGATCGCCTCGTTGGCCGGGATGGCGAGGTGGAAGAGCTGGCGCAGCTTACTGGTGCGCACCGAGATCGGCTCGTCCATGCTGGCGGCGGCGAGCGCGTTGCGCAGCGTGTGGACGCAGTTGTCCGAGTAGCCGTTCCACACGTAGTCGATGACCCCGGTGGTGTACTTGCGGTTGAGGTCGTTCAGGAAGTGGATGATCTCGTCCATCATCTCCGGCTCGACCGGTACCCGCCCGCACAGGCCGGAGCGCGCGTAGCGCAGCGCGAAGTCGGTGCCGGCGCTGTGGCGGATGACGAACGGGAGCTGGTCGGCGGTCTCCATGCCGCTCGGGTTCGGCCACAGCGCGATGCCGCGGAAGACGCCGGCGTCGATCGCCGCCTGCGCCGCCGCTTCGATGCGCTCGTAGGTGACCGGTGCGCCGCTCGGCTCGACGCCGAAGAACTGGCCGCGGCCGTCGAACGCCACCCAGTTGGCGCTGCGGAACCAGCGGTTCACGCTTATGCCGGCGCCGTGCTCGGGGTCGTTGGGGTCGACGACGGTGCCGCGGCAGCGGCGCAGCTTCGGATAGGGCGCGTCGCGATCGCGGCAGGCGCCCTTCAGGTACATCACCGCGTGCCCGGGGCTGCCGCCGGCGCCCATCTTCTCGGAGCGGAACTGACTCACCGCGCAGAGCTCGACGTAGTACGGAAACAGCGCTTCGTAGCGCGGACCGGGCTCGTGCAGCGTGAAGCCCTCGACCGGCGCGAACAGCAGGCGGTCCTTGATCACCCAGAGCAGCGCCAGCAGGCCGAGCAGAACGGCGCCGAGGTACCAACGGCGGCGCGCGACGCGCAGCAGCGCGGCGACCAGGCGCCGCACTCTGCCGCGCGGCCGGCCGTGCGCTGCCGCCGCGCGTCCGCTGTCGGTTGCGCTCACCGGCGCCGTCGTATGCGAGCCCCGTCGGCACCGCAACCGTCTTCCCGCCCGCTTGACGAGTCAGGGGTGACTCGTACAGTTACACCGCTTCTACGCACCACCGGCACCCAGTGAGCAGCGACCCGGACTAGAGCGGAACCACCGAGCGCGAGTGCACCAATGTGGCGCTGGGCTCGCCGCAACGCGCCCGATTCCGAGCCTTCGTCATCCGAACCGCATCGCAGAGGGAGGACGTGCAATGAGGCGAACCTTGGCGGTCAGCACGCTGCTCGTACTGGTGAGCGGCGGCTGCAAGACGCAGCAGCCGTGGCGACCGACGGTCGACACCTTCGGCAGCTCGCGGGCGCAGTACGTCAATCGCGACATGGAGGAATGCCGGCAGCTGGCGTTCCAGGTGTCGGGC
>JANRJF010000214.1:0-6975 GCA_033764095.1 Deltaproteobacteria bacterium
ACCGCAAGTCCGGCGCGCAGGCTGGTCTCGGCGTCGTCGCGACGGCCCAGCGCCTCCAGCGCCGCGCCGCGCTGCGTCAGCGCCCGCGCTTCGAGCTTGGCAGCGCCGTGGCGGCGGGCCCCGGCGAGCTCGAGCTCGAGCGCGGCGAGCGCCACGTCGGGCGCGCCGCCGGCCAGCGCCAGGCGGGCGCGCGCGTCCTGCACGTGCAGCGTCCAGCGCCAGCGCATCCACGGATCGCCGGGGCTGCCGAGCGCCGCCTCCAGCGGCTCGATCAATCCCTCGGCGCGCGCCCGCTCGCCGAGCGCGAGGTGGTTGAGCGCCAGGTTGATCTGCGCGTTGGCGACGATCTCCACATCGCCGATCTCGTGCGCCAGGCGCGCGCCGGCGTCGTTGTGCTCGCGCGCCCGCCGCGGGTCGCCGATCTCGGCGAAGCACCACCCGAGCGTGTTGAGCAGGCGGCTCTTCCAGGCGCGGTCGCCGATGCGATCGCACAGGTGGTAGGCGTCCTCCAGCAGCGCCAGCGCACCGCCGAAATCGCCGGCGCAGCAGCGCGCCTTGCCGAGGAACCAGGTGGCGAAGATGATGACGTCCGGCCGGCGCAGCGCGCGGCCGAGGCGCAGGGCGCGCTCGGCGTGCGCCAGCGCGGCAGCGTAATCGCCGGTCCATTCGGCGACCTCCAGCAACTGGAAGCTGGCGAAGGCCTCGATCAGCGGCTGCGGGCGCTGGCTGCAGTAGGTGAGCGCCGCCTGCGAGCGGTGCTCGTAACTGTGCAGGTCGCCGTCCTGGATGCCGTCGTAGAAGCCCTGCAGGAGGTCGGCGAACACCTCCACCGCCGGCAGCGTGCGCTCGCGCGCCAACGCCATCGCCGCGTCGTTGAGGCGCTGGGCGCGCGCGTAGCGGTGCCCCCAGAAGAACTGGTAGCCGGCGGTGGCGAGCAGGAAGGCGCGCGCCTCGTCGTCGGCCTGGTCGGCCGCCGCCGCTTCGTAGGCCTCGCCGGCGGTGACGAACTCGCTCAGGTACGAACAGGCGAGGCCGAGGCGCTCGTGCAGGCGGGCGCGCGCCGGCGCGTCCGCGTCGAGGCGCGCCGCGATTGCCAGCGCGGAGCGGCAATGCTCGACCACGGCGCGGTTGGCGTGCGCCTCGGCCGCCTTCTCGGCCGCGCGCTCGTGGTAGTGCAGCGCGCGCGGCCAGTCCTCGGCGCGGCTGAAATGATGCGCGAGTGTCTCCAGGTGCTCGGCGATGCGCTCGGCGTAGAGCTCCTCGATGGCGCGGCCGATGGTGCCGTGCAGGCGCCGGCGGCGCTCGGCGAGCACGCTCTCGTAGGCGACGTCGTGCGTCAGCGCGTGCTTGAACATGTACGCCAGCTCGGGATGCAGCGCCTTTTCGTAGATCAGCTCGAGGTTGCGCAGCTCGTCGATCTGGACGCGGATGTGCTCGCCGGCCTCGCTGATGCGCGCCAGCAGGCGCAGCGCGAACTCGCGCCCGATCACCGCCGCCACCTGGATCGCCTGGCGCGCCTCCTCGGCCAGACGGTCGAGGCGGGCGCTCAGCACGTCCTGGATGGTCTCCGGCACGCTCAGCTCGTCGAGCCGGCGGGCGAGCACCACCGTATCGCCGTCGCGGCGCAGGCTGCCGTCCTCCAGCAGGGAGCGCACCAGCTCCTCGACGTAGAACGGGTTGCCCTCCGCCTTGCCGCTGATCAGGTCGCGCAGCGCCGCGGGCAGCGCCTCGGCGCCGAGCATGTCGCGCGTCATCGCCGCCATGTCGTCGCCGGACAGCGGCCGCAGCGTCACCGGCACGTGATAGCTGCGCTCCGGCAGCGGCGGCCGGCTGCCGGTGCGGTGCGAGACGATCAGCAGCGCGCGCATGGTCGGCAGCGCGTCGGCGAGGAAGGTCAGCCACTCGATCGAGGCGGGATCGGCCCAGTGCAGGTCCTCGACCACGATCACCAGCGGCACCGCCTCGGCGGCGCGCGCCACGCCGGCGCGCAGGGCGCGGAACAGCTCGCTGCGCCGGCTGGCGGCGTCGAGCGCGCGCACCGCGGCGTCCTCCACCGGCAGCGACAGCAGTTGCTTGAGGTAGGGCTGGGTCCAGGCGAGGTCGGCGCCGAGCGCGGCGACCGCCGCGTCGATCTTGGCGCTGGCGCTGGCTTCGTCGTCGCGATCGTCGATGCCGGCGTCGCGGCGCAGCGCGTCGATCAGCGGCAGGAACGGGGTGGCGACGCCGTAGGCGGCGCAGCGCACCTCGATCCAGCGGTGCGGCGTGTCGCCCAGCCGCTCGCGCAGCTCGGCGAGCAGGCGCGACTTGCCGAGCCCGGCCTCGCCGGCGAGCAGTACGACGTGGCCGCTGCCGGCGGCGGCGCGCGCGAAGACGTCGAGCAACTGGTCGAGCTCGCGGCCGCGGCCGACGAAGCGCGTCTGCCCCGCCTCGGCCGCCTCGCTCGCCGGCCGCGCCGCCAGCGCCACCGCCGCGACGATCCGATCGCCGGCCGCCGGACCGAGCTGCACGGCGCGCTCGGCGAGGCTGAAGCCGCGCGCGACGCGGCGCGCCGCCGCCGGCGACAGCAGCACCTCGCCGGCCCCGGCGTGCCCGAGCAGCCGCTCGGGCAGCGCGAAGGCGTCGCCGAGTGGAAAGGCGTGCGCCGCCGGATCGGCGGCGGCGACGTCGACGCGCACCTCCCCGACGTGTACCGCGGCGCGGATCTGCGGCGCCGCGGCGCCGGCCGCCGCCGCGGCGCGGCTCAGGCTGAGCGCCGCCTGTACGGCGCGTTGCGGGGCCTGTTCGAGTGCGCGCGGGACGCCGAACACGGCGATGCCGCGCGAGGCCGAACGCACCGCGAGCTCGCCGCCGAAGCCGGCGACGCGGTCGGCCATGGCGTCCTGCCAGCGGCGCGCCGCGGTCCACGGCTCGACACCGGCGACCGGCGCGGCGGCGTCGAACGTGAGCGACACCGCCAGGATGGCGACGGGCTTCTGCTCCCAGCTCGCCGCGGCCGTCGGCCCCGGCGCGGCGGCGGCAGGCGCGGGCGGCGCGAACGGCGCCACCGCGTCGAAGACGTCCTCGCGATCGATGCCGAGGCGCCGCATGCGGTAACGCAGCGCATTGCGTCCGACGCCGAGCAGGCGCGCCGCGCGCACGACGTTGCCGCCGGCGCGCCCGAGCGCGGCGCGGATCTGCGCGGCCTCGTCGCTGGCGCCCCCCCCCGGCGTGGGGGGCGGTGCCGGCGTCGGCGCGAGCCCCCCGTCGCGCGGCGGCGGGATCGCCAGCGCCAGGTCGCGCAGCGTCGCGGCGCCGACCTGCTCCTCGCTCACCAACAACATGACGCGTTCGAGCAGGTGGCTGAGCTCGCGCACGTTGCCCGACCACGGATGCTGCGCCAGCCAGGCCCGCCCGTCGTCGCTCAGCTGCTTCACCGGCAGCCCGTGCGCGCGCGCGTAGGCGGCGAGGAAGTGCTCGGCGAGCAGCAGCGCGTCCCCCGGCCGCTCGCGCAGCGGTGGAATGGCGAGCACCAGCACCGCGAGCCGGTGGTAGAGGTCGGCGCGGAAGCCCCCGCTCGCCACCAGCCCGGCCAGGTCGCGCTGCGTCGCGGCGATCAGCTTGACGTCCACCGCGCGCGCCTCGACGGCGCCGAGCCGCCGCACGCGCTTCTCCTCGATCGCCTTGAGCACCTTGCTCTGCACCGGCGGCGAGAGCGAATCGACCTCGTCGAGGAACAAGGTGCCGCCGCTCGCCGCCTCGAACAGCCCTGGCTTGTTGCGCTTCGCGTCGGTGAACGCCCCCGCCTCGAAGCCGAACAGCTCGGCTTCCAACATCGCCTCGGGAATGGCGGCGCAGTTGACGTCGACGAAGGCCGCGTCGCGGCGCGGACCGCTGTCGTGGATCACCCGCGCCAGCAGTCCCTTGCCAGTGCCCGTCTCTCCATAGAGGAGGACGGTCGGGACGTGCGGATTGCCCGGCGCATCGAATGCCGCCAGGCGCCGCACCTGCTCGCGTAATGCGACGATCGATCCGGCACTTCCCAGGATCGCTTCAGTCGGATCCATGGCCCGAGCCATCGGCCACGCCATAGACCACTTCTGGCCCAACGACCATCTCTGGCCCAGGACTTTTTATTCTCATCCCTGCGAAGAGCGCTCTCGTATCATTGGCATGCCCTGTGCCCTTGGCTGGGGGCTACGAGGATTGTTGAGCCAGTCAGTCGAACAGGAGGAAGCGATGATCGATTCGAACAAGGTGGAAGCGTTCGTTCACAAGGCGGTGGGCGATCTGGGCTCGGCGCTCACCGCGTCATTGGTGGTGATCGGCGACAAGCTGGGTCTCTATCGGGCGATGGCAGCTGCCGGACCGATGACGCCGGCCGAGCTCGCCGAGCGCACCGAGACCAACGAGCGTTGCGTGCGCGAGTGGTGCTCGGCGCAGGCCGCCGCCGGCTACATCACCTACGATGCGACGACCGGTCGCTACGAGCTGCCGGCCGAGCACGCCGTTGCGCTCACCGACGAGGAGAGCCCGGCCTGCGTGCTGGGGGGCTTCCAGGGTATGACCGCGGCGATGAAGGCCGAGCCGAAGGTGGCCGAGGCGTTCCGCCACGGCAAGGGCGTTGGCTGGCACGAGCACGATCCCGGCCTGTTCATCGGCACCGAGCGCTTCTTCCGCCCCGGCTACAACGCGCACCTGGTCAGCGAGTGGATCCCGGCGCTCGACGGCGTGCGCGAGAAGCTCGAGCGCGGCGCGACGGTGGCCGACGTCGGCTGCGGGCACGGCGCCTCGACGATCATCATGGCCAAGGCGTTCCCGCGCTCGACCTTCGTCGGCTTCGATTACCACGCGCCGTCGGTCGCGGCGGCGACCGACAAGGCGCGCGCCGCCGGCGTCGCCGACCGCGTCCGCTTCGAGGTCGCGGCGGCGAAGAGCTACCCGGGCACGTACGACCTGGTCGCCTGCTTCGACTGCCTGCACGACATGGGCGACCCGACCGGCGCGGCGGCGCACGTCCGCCAGTCGCTCAAGACCGACGGCACCTGGCTGTTGGTCGAGCCGTTCGCGCACGACCAGGTCGAGGACAACCTCAATCCGCTCGGTCGCGTCTTCTACTCGGTGTCGACGCTGGTCTGCACGCAGGCGTCGCTGTCGCAGGAGGTCGGCACCGCGCTCGGCGCCCAGGCCGGAGAGACCCGCCTGCGCGACATCGTCACCAAGGCCGGCTTCACCCGCTTCCGCCGCGCCACCCAGACGCCGTTCAACCTGGTGCTCGAAGCGCGCCCGTAAGCTGAGCGGGAGGGGTTGGGGAGAATTTCGCTCTCCCCAACCCCAACCTTCGACCCCTGCCGCGCGCCGCGCGGCACGACTCAGGCTACGGCGTGACGCAGGTGCACTGCGGGGTCGCGCCGGCGACGGTGATGAAGCGGCAGATCTGGTTCGCCGGGCACAATCCGCCGCACTGCCCGGTGGTCGGGTTGGCGCCGCAGTTCTGCGGCGGCGGCTCGCAGCGGCACTTGTTGGTCACCGTGTTGTGGACGCAGGTCAGCCCGACTGGGCATGGACCGGCACACAGTGCGCCCGTCCCCTCCTGGCAGCTCGGGACCGGTGGCTGGCAGGTGCAGATCGGCGGGGCGGTGGGCGAGGTCATGATCTGCACGCAGGCGTCGGCCGGGTTCGGACAGGCTCCGCCGCAGGTGCCGGTGGCGGGATTGAGCCCGCACGGCGGCGGCGGCGGATCCTTGCAGAGGCAGGCCGGTTTGCCGGCGGCGTCGAGGCCCGGACGACAGAACTGGCCGACCGTCGGGCAGGCGCCGCCGCACTGGCCGTTCTTGTCCGGCTTGCCGTCGCAGACGTCCGGCACGCACGTGCACTGGTTGAGCGTGTCGTCGTAGCGACAGGCGGTGGCGTTGCCGGCGGCATCGTCGGGGCAGACGCCGCCGCACTGCTTGCCGCCGCCGATCTGCACGCACGGCGGCGCGTCCTTGCGCGCCGGTACGCAGAGCTCGAACGGCCGGAACTTCTCCTGCCGGCGCTGACCGAACTGGTCGGCGACCAACTTGAACGGGATCGGCGCGTCGTTCGGGCACTTCACGAGGTAGCAGATGTAGTCGTCGCGCAGCGGCTGCCCGACGATGTTGGGGCCGACGCTGCCGGCGGTGGTGACGACCTTGGTGGTCGGCACGCAGAACTTGGTCGGCTTCACCACCCGGCAGCCGGCGCGACTGAACTCGGGTTGCAGCTCGGTTTTCAGATCCACGCTGGCGCCCGGTTTGAGCTTGTCGTTGACGGTGAAGCACAGCAGGTGGTCGAGCGTGCCGCCGGCGGCGGTGAGTTGCGCCATGGTGCAGGTGGCGCGCAGGACGAGTGCGGCGGCCAGCACGAGCGATGCGGGTCGAACGATGTTCATCGTGTCCTCCTTCGCGATCGTCGAAGCGGCGAGAGCCCAGACGTCCCTCTCTTCGACGCCGCGCGGCGGCCCGCGCGCACGGGCGATCACCGGCGAGTCCCGCAGCGAGAACATCGCGCTCACTCCCCTCCGCCGGCGCCCGCGGCGCGCGGCGATTCCGCGGTCGTGGTGTCGCGATCCGCCTAGTCGAAAACGCGCCGGGCTGTCTATCGCGGCGCGCTGTGCGGGACGCTGCGGAGCTCACACGGGGGCGCGGAGACACGCAGCAGGACGGGCCGACTGCTTCCTCCGCGCCTCCGTGTGGAGTGGTTCAGGAGGCCACGGCGGCGCCGGCGTGGGCAGCGCCGCGCTTCACCTCCGCGTGCCACTTCCAGATGCAATACAGCACCGGGTAGACGAGCAGCTCCAGCGCGAACGAGGTGAAGACGCCGCCGACCATCGGCGCGGCGATGCGCTTCATCAGATCCGCGCCGGAGCCGACCGACCACATCAGCGGCAGCAGGCCCATGAACATCGCCGCGACGGTCATCATCTTCGGCCGGATGCGGCGCACCGCGCCGTGCACGATCGCCTCCTCGAGGTCGGCG
>JANRJF010000215.1:0-12203 GCA_033764095.1 Deltaproteobacteria bacterium
ACCGCTCGCGCCGTCGCTTCGAGTTCCGCCCAACGCCCCGACTCGCCCGGCAGGACGTCATGAAACCCTTTAACTGACGCGACTTTCATGCATGCCCAAGCGCTTGAATGAACAACATCGAGCGGCTATCAGCAGGGAGTACCCCAAGTCAACGAAGCGCCGACGCTCGTGGAGCTTGGTGTCGTGCGGCGGGGGAGCTCGCGACAGTCGTGCCTCGACACTCATCCTCCGGATCAGGCGCAGCGGGCGCCACCTTTCGCCATCTCGGCGTCGCGATGGCGTTGGTCGCCGCCGTCGGGCTCGCCGTCGCCGCCGGCCGCACCGCCGGCCAGGGCAACCCGGCGCTCGACCGCTTCAACGGCTTCGAGAGCGGCGGCCCTGGCGACTACAGCGTCGGCGCCGGCGCGCCGAGCGGCTCGGCGACGCATCGCACCGACGCCGCCGGCCACTTCGGCCTGCAGACCGCGGCGACCAACGGCGCCAACGAGTTCATCTTCGCCCCGCTGTCGGCGCCGACCAGCGCCTTCACCGACGTCATCTGGGCGTGTATCGAGACGGCGCCGAGCGACGTTGCGCGCCGCGTCCGCGCCTGGCGCAGCGGCGGCACCAACGCCGCCGAGCTGGTCCTGACGCCGGCCGGCCAGCTCGAGCTGCGGGTCAACAACAGCACCATCGGCTCGGCCAGCCCGTCGCTCGCCGCCTGCCCGAACTTCTCGACCGTGGTGGTCGAGTACCAGGCGGCGCCCGGCGGCAGTGCGGCGCTGACGGTCAACGGCGTGCGGCGCACCGGCCTGCACAGCTCGACCAAGGCGATCGACACGCTGCGCATCGGTCCCGACGACAGCGGCGACGACACGGTCTCGATCGTCTGGGACGATCACGGCCTGGTCACCGGTCTCACCTTCCCGACCGAATTCCGCATCGCCGGGCTGCTGCCTGTCGCGCCGACGGCCGACGCGGGCTTCAAGAGCGAGTGGCCACCCAGCGGCGGGGCCAATGCCACCGTCGTCACCGACGAGCAGCCGCCCGACAACGACGGCTCGTACGTCTCGTCCGGAACCGGCAACGCCATGCAGATGTTCTGTCTGCAGTCGCCCAGCAGCGGCGGCGTGTTCGGCAACATCCTTGCGGTCAAGTCGCTGGTCGTCGGGCGCACCACCGGCGCCAGCGCGACCCTCGATCTGGCGCTGCGCGCGAACTCGCCGGCGTGTGGTGGCATCGGCAGCGGGCTGTTCTCGGACAGCACCAGCATCGGCCTGGGGCCGACCTATGGCGGCCTGACGCGAATCGACACGGTGAACCCGGCGCTCGGCGAGCCCTGGACCGATACGCTCCTCGGCCGCACCGCCGCCGTCGTGTCCTTCACCGGCGGCAGCACCGCGCGCGTCACCCAGGTGGTGCGCGAGGTGGCGTTCGACACCTTCGGCTTCGCCTCGCCGACGCCGACCAGCACGCCGAGCGCGACCCCGACCGCCACCTTCACCCCGACCGCGACCTTCACCCCGACGCGCACCGACACGCCGACCGGCACCGCCACTGACACGGCGACGGTGACCCCGACGCCGACCGCGACCGATACGCGCACCGAAACGCCGACGGTGACCCCGACGCCGACCATCACCGACACGCCGACCATCACCCCGACGCGCACCGCGACGCCGACGCCGACCAACACCGCCAGCCCGACGCCGACGCGCACCCCGACCTTCACCGCCACCGCGTCGTTCACCCCGACGGCGACACCGACCTCGACCCGCACACCGACGCCGACGCAGACGCCGATCCTGCGCTCGCTGGTGCGGGTCAACGGCTTCGAGGGCGGCTGGGCGGGCGAGTACGCGGTCACGCCACAGGGCAACAACGCCGCCGTCGTGGGCCCCGGCCGCACCGGCGATTTCGCCGTTGAGCTGTCCACCTCGGGCGCCGCCCGCTACCTCTCCACCGCACTGGTCGCCCCGGTGAACAGCTTCACCGACGGGATCTACGCGTGCTTCCCCAGCGCCATCGGCCCGACCTCGCGGCGCATCCGTCACTGGTTCGGCAGCTCCGACCAGCAACCGGTGGTCGAGCTCTATCTGCGCGCTGACGCGCGCCTCGACCTGCGCGTCGGCGGCATGCTGGTCGGCAGCTCGGCGACGCCGCTCGCCGCCTGCCCCAGCTTCACCCACCTCGAGGTCCAGTACCGCGCCGTCGGCGTCGGCGGCGTCGTCGCCATGCGCGTCGACGGCGTCACCGAGGTCAGCAACACGCACACCTCCAGCGCCTCGGTGCTGAACATTCGCATCGGACCGGACGACAGTACATCGAATCCCCCCAGGATCCGCTTCGACGACCACGTCTTCTCCACCTCGACCTTGTGGCCGGGCGATCTCGGCATCCTCGCCTTCGAACCGACACAGGACGGCTTCTACACCAGCTGGTTCCCACAGAACTGCAACGGCGGCGGGGCGGACTATCCGTGCATCGTCAGTCGGCCGCCGAACGGCATCGACGGACCACGCCTGCAATCCGCGCAACAGAACGCCCGCCAGAGCTTCTGCTTCCAGCAGTCGCCGGCGTCACGCGGGGTCACCGGCCCCATCCTCGGCGTCAAGACGATCGCCGGCGTGCGCGAGCTCGACAGCATTGGATCGCTCGGCGCGCTGTTCCTGCGCACCGGCGGCTGCGCCGTCGCCGGCGGCCAGGACAGCAGCGCCGCCAACGAGGTGCTCTTCGATCCTCCGCCGATGTTGTTCGCCGGCTTCGCGCGCTTCGACGAGGCGAGCCCGGTGACCGGCACCGCGTGGACGCCGGAGGAGATCGCCGACACCGAGTTCGGCATCCGCCACTCGGCCAACACCCAGGAGACGCGCCTCTCGCAACTGGTGATCGAGGTGGTCTTCGACCGCGATCCGCCGACGCCGATTCCGACGCCGACCGACACCGCGACGCCGACCCGCACCCGCACGTTCACGCCGAGCGCCTCGCCGACCGCGACCCGCACCGCGACGCCGTCGCTGACCCCGACCGTCACCGACACACCGGTCGGCCCGACGTCCACCGCGACCCACACGCCGACGATCACCCGCACACCGAGCGCGACGCGCACCGCCACCGCCAGCTTCACCGCCAGCGCCACCCCGACCGGCACCAGCACGGTGACGCGCACCCCCACCGCGACACCGCTCGACACCGACACCCCGGAGCCGACCGACACCGCGACGCGCACTCGCACGCCGAGCGTGACGCAGACGCCGAGCGTCACCGACACGCCGCTGCCGACCGAGACCGCGAGCGCGACGCCGACCGGCCCGACCGCCACGGTCACCCTCACGCCGACCGAGACCGCCACAGCCAGCCACACCGCGACCGACACCGTCGTGCCGACGCCGACGCCGACCGGCCCGACGCCGACGCCGACCAATACCTTCCCGCCGCGCGGCGACTACGTGCTGGCCGTGAGCGCCTCGAACAACTGGGAGTGCACCGAGAGCCGCGCCGCCGATCTCGACCTCACCACCACCACCCGGCTGGTCGAGGACCTCGTCCGCCAGCCGCCCAACCCGAGCGACGATCCGATCACGCTGCACAACCAGTTCCTCAGCGTGTACTTCGCGCCCGGGCTGAGCGACGAGGACTACACCTTCCTGCAGGGCATGGTGGCGACCAACGGCTTCATCGACCGCTTCGTCGCCGCCGGCGGCCTGGCGGTGATCAACGTCGCCAGCTCGACGCAGATCAGCACCGCCACGCCGATCCCCGGCGTCGCGCCGCGCGGCGTCGGCTTCCAGCCGGCCGGCAACAGCAACAGCCAGACCTTCGTGCCGGCGTCGGTGTCGCATCCGTACATCACCGGCCTCGGCTACGGCGGCGAGGTGCTGGTCAGCACCGACTTCAACAACTGGACGCCGACCGACCGCGGCTACCTGGTCAACGTGCCCGCCGACGCGACCGTGCTGCTGCGCCAGCCCGGCAGCACCAACCGGCCGACCATGATCGAGTACAACTACGGCGCCGGCCGCGTCATCGTCACCACGCTCACCTTCTGCAGCAGCCAGTCGGCGTCCCAGGGCGATCCGCTCGACAACCTGCTGCGCTACGCGCGCTTCTACCAGGGCGGCGCGCAGACGCCGGCGCCGAGCGTGACGCCGACGCCGACCGCCACCGAAACCCCCACCGGTCAGGCGACGCCGACCGCCACCCGCACCCGCACACCTGCGGCGACCGAAACGCAGACCGAAACCCCGACACCGGAAGACACGCCGACGGCGACGCCGATCGCCTGCATCGGCGACTGCGACGGCAACGGCGCTGTCGAAGTCACCGACCTGATCTCGATGGTCAACATCGCCCTCGGCAATGCCACCGTCGACACCTGTCGCGCCGGCGACCTGAGCGGCGACGGCGAGATCACCGTCGACGAGTTGGTGCAGGCGGTGAACAAGGCGCTCGGCAGCTGTTGATCGCCGCCGGGAGCCGGTGGTCGGATGTCACGGCTTTGCCCAAGAGTTCCGTTCGGTCCGAAGTGATCTGTTGGGCGAGCCGGGTGTCACGTTGTCAGGTCGGCGAACGCAGGCGTCCGACCTGACAACCAACCACGTGTCTCACGGCCGATCGGTGCCGCTGCCGGTGATCGGCTCGCGCGCCCGTGGCGGGCCGGCGATCTGCACGAACCGGAGCAGGTCGCGCTCGAGATCGCGGATCTTGACCATGATCTCGTCGCGCAACTGGCGCGCCGCCGGCTTGGGCTCGACCAGCGAGTACTGCTCGGTGGCGATCGTGCGGTACTTGCTCTCGTCGACGATGTGACCCGAGACGCCGAAGTCGGTCGCCTCGAACGAAATGACGCTCTCGCCGTTCGGCTTGTTGCCGAGCGTGAACGAGGTGATGAGCCGGATGTGCTGCTCGGCTTTCGGCGACGGCGCCGGCGTCGGCTGCACCGGCCCGAGCTGCTCGATGACCGGGCCCGGCTGTTTGGCGATCGCCACCCCGGCAATGAACGCGGCGACTGCCACCGCCGCACCAATCGATGCACGCATCCTGACCTCCGGGGCGCGCCGCTTACGGCACGCGAACGACGAACTGGGCGGTACTGCCGATGTTGCCGGCGGTGTCCGCGATCTGCGCCTTGAAGCGCGTCATGCCCGGCTTGAGCGCCAGCTCCTGACCGAGCGCCGGCGCCGAGCAGAACTGCAGCGTGGTGCGCGAATCGGCAAAGCGGAAGTTGCCGAGCGCGTCGAGCGTGCACGCCCGCGTGTTGTCGACGTGCACGTCCATGCGGCACGCCAGGTCGTTGATCGCGTCGGTGACCACCTGGCTGGCGCCGAAGTCGAGCGACGGCACCGCCGGCACGCCGCCGATGTTCGGCAGCGTGGTGTCACACACCGCCGCGCTGCCGTTACCGAGCGCGCGATCGACGAGGATCTGCGGCCCGGCGCGGTCGCAGAACGCCACGGCGTCCATCGTGTTGCAGCTCGCCAACGGGCGGTTGCTGGTCCCCGGGCGGCCCTCCAGGACGATGATGAAGCCGGCCTGCGTCGGCCAGTCGTAGATCGGCACGCCGTCGTTGGTCTGGTCGGTGGGCACGCGCACCTCGTTGTCGGCCGAGGCGATGCCGAAGAAGGTGATCTCGGGCCCGAAGGGCCGCGGGATGGTGGCGGTCGGCGTGCGCGTATTGGTGCGCGTCAACGTCACCGTCGCGGTGGGTGTCATGGTGCGGGTCGCCGTCGGCGGCTTGGTCGGCGTCGCGGTGCGGGTCGGCGACGGCGGCAGGGTGAAGGTCGCCGTCTTGGTCGCGGTGGCGGTGCGCGTCTGCGTGGCGGTGAAGCTCGGGGTGCGCGTGGTGCTTGGCGTCGCGGTGGTGCTCGGCGTACGGGTGTTGCTCGGCGTCGGCGTGATGGTGGGCGTGCGGGTGATGGTGGCGGTGCGCGTCTCGGTCCCGGTGCGCGTCGGCGACAGGGTGACGGTCGGCGTGCGCGTCCACGTCGCGGTACGGGTCGGCGTGCCGGCCGGCGGCGTGCCGAGCGTCGGCGTCGCCGACGCCGACGGCGTCGGGCTCGGCGATCCCACCGTCGGCGTAGCGGACGAGGAGGCGGTCGCCACCGGTGAGCTGACCGTCGGCGTGTCGGTCGGCGTGTTGCGCGTGCGCGTCGGCGTCGGCGAGTCGCCCGGCGTCGGCGTGCGGGTGTCGCGGCGCGTCGCGGTGGGGAACGGGGTGTCGGTCGGCGTGCGCGTCTTGATCGGGCTCGGCGTGCGGGTCGCCGTGCGGGTGAAGGTCGGCGTCTCGCTGGCGGTCGGCGCGCGCGTCGGCCGGCGGGTGTTGGTCGGCGAGCCGGTCGGACCGACCACCGGCGTCTCGGTCAGCGTGGCACTGGCCGTGCCGGTCGGCGTGGCGGTCACCGATCGCGTCGCCGTCGCCGTCGGGGTGTTGGGCGCCGTCGGCGTCACCGTCGGGCTGGTGGTGCGCGTCGGGGTGGCGGTGGTGGTCGGCGTATCGGTCGGCAGCGGCGTGGCGGTGAACGTCGGCAGCGTCCCGGTCGGCGTCGGCTCGGTCGGCGTCACCGTCGCGCTCGCCGTCGGGGTCGGGCTCGGCGTTGGCGGCTCGGTGGCGGTGGGGGAAATGGTCGCGGTCGGCGGCTCCGGCGTGTCGGTCGGGGTCGGCGTCAGCGTCGGCGGCACCGGCGGCAACAGGCCCATCAGCGCGACCAGGTCGGCCGAGCTGACCGTGCCGTCCTCGTTCACGTCGATACCGGGGCAGAAGACGCGGCTGCCGAACAGGTCGCCGATCAGCGCCGCCAGGTCCTCCTGGTCGACGACGCCGTCGCAGTTGGCGTCGCCGCGCAAGTCGCCAGCTTGGGCGACACTTGCTGCAATCAAGAGCGCGACCCCGAGGAGTCGGCCGGCGAGCCACCGGCCACCCGCCGACGTTGCCCGGCGGGCGTTCTGCTCACCTCGCATAAGGTCCGGTCCGCATCTGATCGTGTGCCGCGCCGCACGGCAGGTGCGGGGTCCTTTCGCGGTGCTCGTCCACCAAGACGTCGCTTCTATGCATTCGATGCATAGCGGTCAAATTTTGTGGCGCTCACCAGTGCATGCGGCGGCGCAGGACGCGAGCCTGCGCGCGACTCAGCTCGACTTCCGAGCCGGTCGGGTTGCGCATCACCAGTTTGAAGCGTCCGCCGAACCACGGGACGATCGCCTTGACGTGGTGCAGATTGACCAGGCGGGATTTGTGGGCGCGGAAGAACACCTCGGGATCGAGCCGTTCCTCGAGGTCCTTGAGCGTGAAGTTGGTCATGAACCGCTCGCTGGCGGTGTGGGCGTAGACCAGCCGGTACTCGACCTCGAACCAGTAGATGTCGTCGATCGACAGGACGAGGATCTGCCGCCCCTTCTGCACCGGCAGCTGGGTCGCGAAGCGCTTCTCGCGCTGCTCGATCGCCTTCAACACCGCGCCGAGGTCGGGCTTGGGGGTGCGCTGCTCGCGCCGCCCGCGCACCCGCCGCACCGCCTCGCTCAGCCGGTCGCGCGAGATCGGCTTCAGCAGGTAGTCGGCCGCCTGAACCTCGAACGCCTTGATCGCGTAGCTGTCGTAGGCGGTGGCGAAGACCACCTCGGGATGGTGCGCGCAGCTGCGCAGGACGCCGAAGCCATCCATGCCCGGCATCTGGATGTCGAGAAAGACCAGGTCGGGCCGCTGCTGCTCGATGAGCTTGACCGCTTCCGGGCCGTTGGCCGCCTCGCCGATCACCTCGACGTCGGGCATGCCCTTGAGGAAGCCGCGCAGGCGTTCGCGCGCCAGGCGCTCGTCGTCCACCACTACGGTGCGGATCATCACGCGCTCCCCTGCGCCACCGGGATCCGCAGCGTGACGGTGGTACCGGCGCCAGGGCGGCTCACCACTTCCGGCGCGTAGTCCTCGCCGTACAGGCGCAGCAGGCGGTCGCGGACGTTGCGCAGCCCGACGCCGTGGTCGAACAGGGCGCGCTGGTCGCGGACGCCGACGCCGGTGTCGCGCACCGCCAGACGCAGATCGCCGGCATCGACGCGCGCCTCGATGGTCACCCGCCCGCCGCCGACCTTGGGCGAGATGCCGTGCTTCACCGCGTTCTCCACCAGCGGCTGCAGGATCAGGCTGGGCAGCAGCAGGCCGCGTGCGCGCGCGTCGATGTGCTCCTCGACGGTCAGCGCGTCGCCGAAGCGGGCGCGCTCGATCTCCAGGTACGACTCGGCGACGCTGAGCTCGTCGGCGAGCGGCACGAAGTCGGCGTGCGAGCGGTGCAGCAGGTATCGGTAGATGTCGCCGAGGCGCTCGACGCAGGCCTCCGCCTTGACCGGATCGGTGGCGATCAGCTGCGCGATCGAGTTGAGGCTGTTGAAGAGAAAGTGCGGGTTTACCTGCGCGCGCAGCGCCGCCAGCTGCGCCGCCACCGCCAGCTCGCGCAACTCCTGCTGCCGGCCCTGCATGCGCACCAGGCGCCACCAGTGCTG
This sequence comes from Deltaproteobacteria bacterium, assembly GCA_033764095.1. Lineage (GTDB taxonomy): Bacteria > Desulfobacterota > Binatia > HRBIN30 > CADEER01 > JBDTMT01. The sequence continues at coordinate 8,470 of JANRJF010000215.1, forward strand.
GTTGAAGCCCAGCACGCAGATGACCATCACCGGAATGATCGGGATGAGCGCGAAGATCAGCGGTGCGCGGCGGATCTGCTCGGCCGAGACGTTGATGTTGAGATCGGGCCCCGCGTACGGGAACAGGATCGAGCCCTCGCCCAACACCAGGGCGCGCAACTCGACCAGGCAGACGGACAGGATCGCGAACGCAACCAGCGACACCCCGATCTGCGCCGCCAGCCGCGACGCGGAGCGCAGACGCTCGAAGCGCGGCATCACGTGCTGCCAGAGCACCTGCACCAGCCAGGCGTAGAAAAGCGACGAGACGAGCACGAACAGCGCGCTCGGCAGGCGGCGGAACAGCGCGTAGTTGGCCAGACCGCTCTGCAGGCCGATCGCCAGGCCGGTGCCGTAGATGAAGATCTTCTGCGAGCGCCGCGAGCTCGATTCGTTCTCGCCGAGCATGCCGTCCACGTCGGGATGGGCGAGAGGGGTGTCGACCTCGAGCAGGCGCTCGCGTCCTGGGGTTCGGCTCAGCCACGGCATGGGTGCACGGAGAAGCGCTTCCGTTCATAGTAAGCAAGGGCGGGATTTTTTGGGAAGCGCTTTCGCCCTTTTGATTCTCCGCCCGGCGGTTGGGTAGGGTCGGACGATGTTGCCCCGGTGCCTGCCCCTGCTGCTGCTGACCGCCCTGCTCTGCCTGTCCGCCTGCGGCGACGACGGAGGAGGCGGCGCGGCCAGCCCGACCACGACGCGCACCGCCAGCGCGGTCCCGACCCCGACCGCGACCGCCGTGCCGAGCAGCACCGCGACCGCCGCGCCCAGCCCGAGCCCGACCATCCAGCCGAGCCCGCCCGCCACCGCCACTCCGACCGCCTCGCCGACCGCGACGCCACGCCTGCCCACCTCGGCCGAGGTCCTGGCGCCAGGCCCCTACGGGGTCGGCGTCACCACGCTGACCCTGGTCGACCGCAGCCGCGCGACGATGCCGAACGGCACCTACGCCGGCACCGCGGCGCGCGTCCTGGTGACCGAGGTCTGGTACCCGGCCGCGCCGCTTCCCGGCGCCGGGCTGGCGGCGCAGCGCGATGCGGCGCTGCTCGCCGACGGAGCCCCCTACCCGCTGGTCCTCTACAGCCACGGCTATTCAGACACGCGGCTCAGCGGCGGACCGCTCGCCAGCCATCTGGCCAGCCACGGCTACCTGGTGGCGGCCGTCGATTTCCCGCTCTCCAACATCGGCGCGCCGGGCGGGCCGACGATCAACGACGTCCCCGAGCAGCCGCGCGACGTGTCGTTCGTGCTCGACCAGCTGCTCGCCCCGCAGAGCCGCTTCGCCGCCGTCGCCGATCCCGATCGCATCGCCCTCACCGGCCTGTCGCTGGGCGGCCTGACCACCTTCCTGGCGGCGTATCACCCCGACCTCGGCGACCCGCGCGTGCGCGCCGCGGCGCCGGTCGCCGGCCTCGCCTGCTACTTCACTCCGGCGTACTTCGCCGCCTCGCACCTGCCGCTGCTGATCCTGCACGGCGATCGCGACGCGCTGGTGCCGTTCGACGCCAACGCGCGCTTCGCCTACGCCAACGCCAATCCGCCCAAGACCCTGGTCACCGTGCACCACGGCTCGCACACCGGCTTCTCCGCCGCCGGGGCGGCGCTGCCCGGCGATAACCCGGACGACTTCGGCTGCGCCTTCCTGCTGCAGGCGTTCGAGAACTCGCCGCCCGACATCGACGCCGTGCTGCGCCGCCTGGGCGGGGTCGCCAACGGTCTCGACATTGCCGCCTGCGAGGATCCGTGCACCGCGCCGATCCCGCTGCCCGCCTCGGTCAGCAGCCCCCGTCAACTCGAGATCGCCAACCTGGCCGTCTTCCCGTTCTTCGAGTCGGTGCTGCGCGACGACCGCGCCATGCGCCGCTTTCTCGACGAGGGGCTGGCGGCGGAGAACGCCGAGCTCGCGGTCGAGTCGCAGCAATAGGCGCGGCGCGCGACGACTAACCGCGGGTCATCTGCTAGACAGCCGGCATGGCTGAGAATGCGAACGAGTTGGTCGGCTGGCCGGTCGTCCACCAGTACTTCCGCATCGATCGCGCCCGCTGGCGCGGCCTGCCCGCCAGCGAGCGCGCCGCCGCGGTCGAGGAGTTCGCCGGCGTGTTGCGCCAGGCCGGCGGCGAGGAGGGTCTGCAGTTCGTGCCGCAGGCGCCGCTCGCCAAGGCGGACTTCGCCTACATGGCGGTGCACCCCGATCTGCGCCGGCTGCAGCAACTCGGCCAACAACTCGCCGCCACCGCCTTCGGCACCTGCCTGCTGCCGGTCTACGCCTTCCTCTCCATGTCCGAGGTCAGCGAGTACATGAGTACCGCCGAGGACTGGCGGCGCGAGCTCATCGAGCACCAGCACCTCGACCCGAATTCGCCCGAGTTCGCCAAGCGCTTCGCCGCCTATGCCGAGCGCATGGCGCACTATGCCGAGGCGCGCGTGCATCCGCAGCTGCCCGGCGCCGACATGTCGCTGGTCTGCTTCTACCCGATGAGCAAGTCGCGCGGCGAAACGCGCAACTGGTACGCGCTGCCGTTCGAGGAGCGCAAGCGCCTGATGGCCGGCCACGGCACCACCGGCCGCAAGTTCGCCGGCCGCGTCCTGCAGCTCATCACCAGCTCCACCGGGCTCGATGACTGGGAATGGGGCGTCACCCTCTTCGCCCGCGACCTCAAGAGCCTGCGCGACGTCGTCTACGAGATGCGCTTCGACGAGGGCAGCGCGCTCTACGGCCTGTTCGGCGAGTTCCACGTCGGGATTCGCATCCAACCCGACGAGTTGCGCACCGCCTTGCAGCTCTAGGATTCTCCGCCCGGCTGGAATTTGCCCGCCGGCGCGCTACAACCTCGCGGATGGCAAACGCGAGTGACCTCAAACGCGGTGGACGGGTGGAGATCGACGGCGAGCCGTACGTCGTCATGGACGTGCACTTCCAGAGCCCGTCGGCGCGCGGCGCCTCGACCCTGGTGAAGGTCAAGGTGCGCAACCTGAAGACCGGCAACGTCTTCGACAAGACCTTCAAGGCCGCCGATCGCATCATCGAACCGCAGGTCGAGCTGCGCAACGTGCAATACCTGTACGCCGACGGCGACGGCTATCACTTCATGGACGCCGCCAGCTACGAGCAGTTCGCGCTCTCGGCCGACGAGCTCGGCGACGCCGCCGGCTACCTCAAGGAGGGCCTCGGCGGCATCCGCTCGGTGCTGTTCAACGAGCGCGTCATCAGCGTCGAGCTGCCGCAGACGCTCACCCTGCGCGTCGAGCAGACCGACCCGGCGATCAAGGGCGCCACCGCGCAGGCGCAGACCAAGCCGGCGACGCTGGAGACCGGCCTGGTCATCCAGGTGCCGTCGTACCTCGAGTCCGGCGAGCTGGTGCTGGTCGACACGCGCGACGCGCGCTTCATCTCGAGAGCGAAGGAATAGGCTGTTACGCTGCTAGGCTGTTGGGCTGTTAGGGGATCGGATCATCTTCTTTCCCCTAACCGCCTAACAGCCTAGCAGCCTAACAGCCTCAGGAGCGGAGGGGCGGATGGCTGAACCACGGGACGCGATCACCAGCGTCGACCTGAGCAGCGCGGCGGAGGAGCGCTTCATCGCCTACGCGCTGAGCGTCATCACCTCGCGCGCGCTGCCGGACGTGCGCGACGGCTTGAAGCCGGTGCAGCGGCGCATCCTCTACGCCATGTACCAGAGCCTGCGGCTGACCGCCGG
>JANRJF010000216.1:0-8498 GCA_033764095.1 Deltaproteobacteria bacterium
CGCCGCCGCGATCCCGGCGGTGCGCGCCCAGCCGGCGCGGCGCGCCGCCGCCGGCGGCGGCAGCAGCGCGGCGCGCTCGTTGATCGCCGCCTCGACCGCGGTGCGGTCGACCTGACGGTCACCGCGCCCGTAGGCGAACAGCAGCGCGTTGTGCGCCAGGATGTTGATGCGGCGCGGGATGCCGCCGGCCTCCTGCAGCAGGCGGTCGCGCGCGTCGCGCGCGAACAGGGTGGACGAGCCGCCCGCCTTGAGCAGGCGGTAGTCGAGGTAGGCGCGGCTCTCGAAGCGGCCGAGCGGCGTCAGGCGGCAGTGCACGGCGATGCGATCGGCGAGCTGGCGCAGCTCCGGGCGCTGCAGCCGTTCGCCGAGCTCGGGCTGGCCGACCAGCACGATCTGCAGCAGCTTGTCGCGGAAGGTCTCGACATTGGAGAGCAGGCGCAGATTCTCCAAGGTCTCGGCGCTCAGGTTGTGCGCCTCGTCGATGATCAGCACGGCGGTGGTGCCGGCCTCGGCGCAGCGCAGCAGCAGCGCGTTCAACGCCAGCAGCAGCTCGACGCGCTCCTGGCTCTCGCAGGGGGCGCCGAAGTCGGCCAGCACCAGGCGCAGGATGGCCTCGAACGACAGCGTCGTGTTGGCGATGTAGGCGGTGCGCATCTCCTCGCCGAGCTCGCGCATCAGCGAGTAGAGGAGCGTCGTCTTGCCGGTGCCGACCTCGCCGGTCATCGCCAGCAGGCCGCGGCGGCCGCGCACGCCGACGGTGAGCGCGGCCAGCGCCTCGCCGTGCACCGGCGAGAGATAGAGGAACTCCGGGTCGGGCGTCAGCGAGAACGGCTCGGCGTCGAGATGGAAGTGATCGAGATGCATGTGGCTCACGAGGGCAGATCGGCGAGCACCGGCAGGCCGGCGACGCGCGCCGCGTCGGCGGCGGTCTTCACCGACGGATCGAGGCGATCGCGCAGGTAGCCGGCCGCCAGCGCCAGCAGCGCGCTGACCAGGGCGCCGAGCAGCAGGTTGAGCCCCACCTTGGTGGGCAGCGGCACGGTCGGCGGGGTGGCGCGCTCGACGATGCTGACGTTGACGATGCGCGACTCGTCGAGCGCCGCCGAGAAGCGCGCCTCCTCCTCTTTCTTGAGGTAGGTGAGGTAGGCCTCCTTGGCCGACGCCACCTCCTGCTGCAGCTGCTCGTGCTCGGAGGCGACGCCGTCGAGGTGACCGAGCTGGCGGCGGTAGTCGGCGATCTGCGCTTCCAGCGCCGCGACGCGCGCCTGCAGCGCGGCGCCCTGCGCACGCGTCTGGGTCAGCTCGGTGGTGAGGCTGAGATAGGAGGGATTCACGTTGGCCATGTCGTTGCGCGCCTGCGCCGCCAGGCGGCGCGCGTCGGCGATCTGACGGTCGAGGTCGCGGATCTTGATGCTGGTCGGCGCGTACTCGGTGAGCAGCTTGCTGCGCTCCAGCTCCAGCTCGAGCAGGCGCCCCTGCACCACCTGCGACGGGCTGGTGCGGCCGCTGGCCGGATCGCTGACGGCGCCCTTCGGATGCGACTCCAGCGCCTGGGCGAGAAAGCCGGCGCGCGCCGTGCTCTCGGCCAGCTCGCGGTTGGCGTCGGCCAGCGCGGTCTCCAGCTCGGCCAGCCGCGCGCGGCTGACGCCGCCCTGCTCGGGCACCACGTCGAGCCCTTCGCGCGCGTAGAACGCCTTCAGCGCCGCCTCGGCGCGGGTCAGCCGCGTGTGCAGCAGCTCGCGCTGGTCGCCGAGGAACTCCTGCGCCGCCGACTGCTGGCGCATGGTCGCGTGGCGCGCGACGTGCGCGTCCATCAACTGGTTGAGGAACTCCGCCGCCCAGCCCGGGTGCGGCGAGTCGTAGGTCGCTTCGATCAGGTTGGAGCCGCGCACGCTGACGACGTTGGTGCTGCCGGCGGTGCGGCTCACCCATTCCTCCAGCGGATCGGGCTCGCCGACCGCGTGCAGCGCGCGGTAGAGGCGCGCCGGCAGCTGCTTCACGTCGCGCAGCATCTGCACCGCGCCGCGCAGCGCGCTGGACGCAGCGGGCGGCGCGAGGCGCGCGCGGTAGCCGTCGAGCACCTCGCGGGTGAGCGCCGGGCTGCGCAACAGGGCGACCTCGGCGTTGAGATCCTGGTCGGTGACCGGCTCGACACGCGAGCCCTCCTTGGGATCCGGCGAGACGGTGATGCGGGCGCGCTCCGAGGTCACCATCAGCTTGGCGGTGGCGCGGTAGACGGGCTCGTCGAGCAGCGCCATCAGCACGGTGACCAGCACGCCGGCGGCGAACACGCCGAGCACCAGGCGGCGGCGCCGGAAGACGCCGTCGAGCACCGCCCGCCAGGGGATGCCGCGCGTCACGTCGTGTTCGGTCTCGTCCATGCGCTCCTGGGTTGGCCGGCTTCAGAAGATCGGGATGGCGAAGTCGATCGGCAGGTTGTCGCGGATGTACTGCTTCACGAACTGGTTCACGTCGGCGATCTTCGACTGCGGCACGTAGACGATGTCGGACGCCTGCAGCGGCACGTCCTGCCCGGCGTCGATGCCGCCCATGACCTGGCGCGCGTCCACCGCCCAGCCGTGCGGATGGCCGGCGGCGTCGCGGCGGATCAGCACCACCTGCTTGAGGTGCGCCTTCTCGGTGAACGAGCCGGCCTCGGAGATCGCCTGCAGCAGGGTGAGGTTGGCGCGCAGCGGCACGACGCCGGGCTTGTCGACCTCGCCGCCGACGTAGACCTTGGCGCCGATGTCGCGCAGCAGCACGGTGGCGCGCGGCGTCGTCAGCTCGGCGCGCAGCGCCTCGTTGATGTGCTCGGAGAGGGTCGCCGGCTCCAGCCCCGCCGCCTGCAGCTCGCCGATCAGCGGCAGCGAGATCTTGCCGTCCGGCCGCACCACCACCTCGGCGTCGAGCTCGGGATGCTGGTAGACGCGCACGTTCAGGTAGTCGCCGAGCTGGATGCGATATGGCGCCGGGACCGGGTCGCTGGCGGCGGAGCGTTCCGCCGCCGGCAGCGGCCGGCGGGTGACGTGGTAGCAGCCGCCGAGCCCGAGCAGCGCGGCGAGCAGCAGGCCGGCGCCGGCGACGCGGCGCAGGCCTGCGCCGCTCGTGTCCGCTCGTCGTCCGGGTCGCGTCTGTGTCCTCATCGATATGATCTGTCCCGCCCCGCTCGCGTCGGGGACTGCGCGCTGCCCGCGCGCGGGGGCCAGCGCATTGGCGGTCGTCAGGCCGATCGCAACGGTCCCTCGCGCACCGGCGCGCCCGGCTCGCTCTTGGCGCCGCGCAGGGCGCGCGCGCCGCGCGCCTGGCGCGCTTCGCCGAGGCCGATCACCGCGCGGCCGCGCGCCTCGGCCTCGGCCTCGCGCCCGCCCTGCGCCAGCAGCACGTAGCGGCCCTGGTGCTTGGCGAGCAGGCCGGAGGCGACCAGGTCCTTGAGGTGCTTGCTGACCATCGGCCGCGACGCGCCGACCAGCGCGGCGAAATCGTCGTGCGACAGGCGCAGGGCGATGACCCGGCCGCGCGCGTCGCTGATGCCGAAGGCATCGGCCAGCTCGCCGATGGCGTGCAGCAGGCGCTCGCGGACGCTCATGGTCAGGTAGGTGAGCAGGCGGCAGGACAGCCGCATCCACTGCTCGCGCCCGCGCTCCAGGACGCGCACCAGCTGCGCCGTCGGCAACTGGTGCAGGACGTGCGCGACGCGCGCGGTCGGGATGATCGCCACCCGGCAGCGCGACAGCGCCTCGGCGGTGAAGAGCTGCTCGGGCCGCTCGCCGGAGGGACCGCCGTCGGGGGCGAAGACACCGAGCACGCCGCCGCGTGCGATCGACACCAGCAGGCCGTCGCTCTCGCCGCCCTCGAACTGCAGCTTCACCTCGCCACTGAGCAGCAGGTAGACGAGATCGGCCGCTTCGCCGGCGTGGAAAATCGTACTGCGCCGCTCGTAGGGGACGATGTGCGCGCCGCGGGCGAGCTCGGCGGCGGCTTTCGCCGGCCAGGCCGACTCCTCCAGGGCGGCGATCAGCAGCGCATGTCCGTTCTGCATCTGGGGCCTTTCAACCAACGACCACCGCACCACCCAGCCACCGCAATCCGGCCGTCCGCACGGCGAAAAACCGTGCTTTTGAGCCGGATTACTTTCCCGAATGTCTTCGAATGACGATTTGCAGGATACGTGTAAGGTTCTTCGTAACTTGCTGAGGAAAAGTTATTCAACCTGGTTTTGCCGGGTGATTGCGGCGCGAAACTGCCGATCGGGCTGCTCGTCGGCGAGCAAAGCGACGGCCGGGCTGGAGGTTACGGGAACCGGCGCATGCGGGGTGCGGAGTCGGTAACAGCCAACAATTCTGGTCGGACGGTGCTTTTCATACGTTTTCGCAGTGAACGGCCGGGGTATTGGGTCGCTTCTGGCGGCCTCGAGCGGTGCGAAAGGCGCCGCCGGCGAGTGTCGCGCGGCGCCGCACGGCGCCTGCGCATTGGCAGTGGCATCGCGCGATGGACCATGTACACCTCAGCGCGGGCTGTTTTGCTGCAATGACGGTGGCGGCGCGAGATCAACCGGGCGACGCGCGACGGGACGCGCAGGACGCGTGGTTCCGCGCCCTGGTGCAATACTCCTCGGACGTCATCACGGTGCTCGCCGCCGACGGAACGGTCCGCTACAACACCCCGGCCGTGCAGGCGGTGCTGGGCTACGGCGCCGACGAGTTGATCGGCCGCAACGCCTTCGACTTCGTCCACCCCGACGACCGCGACGAGGTGGTGCGGCGCTTCGGCGCCGCGCTCGCCACCCCCGGGACGGCGGTGCCGGTGACCTTCCGCTTCCGCCATCGCGACGGCGGCTGGGTGCCGCTCGAAGCCATCGGCAGCAACCACCTCGACGATCCGCACGTGCAGGGCGTGGTGGTGAACAGCCGCGACCTCACCGAGCGGCACCGCGTCGAGGAGTCGTTGCGCGCCAGCCGCGAGCTCTACCAACTGCTCATCGACCAGGTGCCGGTCGGCATCATCTTCACCGATCGCGACGGCCAGGTCACCAACGCCAACCCGGCGGCGCTGTCGATCTTCGGCTCGCCGAGCGAGGCCGACACGGTGCGTTTCCACGTCCTGCGCATGGACTCCCTGCGCCGCACCGGGGTGAGCGACGCGTACGAACGGGTGTTGCGCGACCACCAGATCGAGCGCCTCGAGGTGGCGTACCTCTCGCACTGGGGCAAGCGCGCCGACCTGCGCGTCACCATCGCGCCGCTGTTCGAGCGGCCCGGCCGGCTGCTCGGCACGGTGAGCATCGTCGAGGACGTCACCGATCGCACCCGCGCGACGCGCGAGAAGGCGGCGCTGCTGGAGATCGCGCGCGACATCAGCGGCACGCTCGACCGCGCGGCGATCCTCGACCGCGTCCATCGCCGCGCCGCCGAGCTGTTGCCCTGCGACCTGGCGGCCACCTGGATCATCGACCCGGCCCGTCCCGGCACGCTGCGCGGCCTCGCCATCCACGGCATCCCGCAGGAGATGCTGGCGACCGCCGAGGCCATGGCCTTCGATTCCACCCAACCGCTGGTGGCGGCGATCGAGGCCGGCCAGACCGTCGTGCTGACCGACGCCGAGGAGCAGCCGTTCCTGCCACGCGAGCGCCTGCGGAGCCTCGGCCTGGGCGCCGCGATCATCGCCCCCCTGGTGGTGCGCGGCACCGTGACCGGCGCGCTGGCCGCCTTCCGCGGCACCGACGGCCAGGCGTTCACGTCCAACGAGGTGCAGCTGTTCGAGGGCATCGCGCGCCAGGTGGCGCTGATGCTCGGTGCCGCCGACCTGCACCGCGCCGAACAGGAAGAGGCGGCGATCTCGACCGCGCTGGCGCGCGTCGGGCGCGAGCTGATCTCGTCGCTGTCGACGCCGACGGTGCTGACGCGGCTGTGCGAGGTGACGGCGCGCGTGCTCGGCTGCGACCGCAGCCACACGCTGCTCTTCGATCCCGACGACCGCGTCTACCGCATCGCCGCGGCGTACGGCGACTCGCCCAGCGAGACGGCCGATTCGGCCGCGATGCGCCTGCCCGAGTCGGTCGGCGCCAGCGTCGTCGCGCGGCTGCGCGAGGACGACGTCACCCAGGCGCAGCGCGCCCTCGATCCGATCATCAGCGCGGTCAACGAGCAGTACGGGATCAGCGCCGCCATCTACCTGGCGCTGCGGCGCGGCGACGACGTGATCGGCATCCAGAGCGCCGAGTACCGCGGCGGGCCGACCAGCTTCACCCCGCAGCAGGAACGCATCGCGCGCGGCATCGCGCAGCTCGCCTCGCTGGCGCTGGAGGACGCGCGGCTGGTCGATGCACTGGAGCGCGCCAACCGGCTGAAGTCGGAGTTCGTCGCCACCATGTCGCACGAGCTGCGCACGCCGCTGAACATCATTCTCGGCTACCACGGCCTGTTGCTCGACGGCACCTTCGGCGCGCTCAGCCCCGAGCAGCGCGACGCGCTCGAGCGCACCGACCGCAACGCGCGCGCGCTGCTCGAGCTGATCAGCGCCACCCTCGACCTGAGCCGGCTCGAATCCGGCCAGCTGCCGCTCGACCTGCGCGAGTTCGCCCTCTCCGACCTGATCGCCGAGCTGGAAGCCGAGACGCGCGACGTCGCCCTGCGCCCGGGCGTGGCGCTGGTGTGGCCGCCGCCCGCCAGCCTGCCGCGCCTGCGCAGCGACCCGGCGAAGCTCAAGGTGGTGCTGAAGAACCTGATCGGCAACGCCGCCAAGTTCACCGACCGCGGGGCGATCACCGTGCACGCCGCGCCGCGCGACGACGGCGTCGAGCTGAGCGTCTGCGACACCGGCGTCGGCATCGAGGCGCCGCTGCTGCAGGAGATCTTCGAGCCCTTCCGCCAGGTCGGCGGCGTCACCCGCCACCCGGGCGGCGTCGGCCTCGGCCTGTACATCGTGCGCCGCCTGCTCGACGAGCTGGGCGGCGCGGTCGAGGTCGAGAGCACGCCCGGCGTCGGCTCGACGTTCCGCGTCTTCATTCCCGCCAACGTCCCGCGCGGGCCGCAGCGAGGGGGATCATGAACGCTTCGGACTGCATCTTCTGCCGCATCGTCGCCGGCGACGCGCCGGCGCACCGCGTCCACGAGGACGCGCACACGCTCAGCTTCATGGACGCCTTTCCGGTCACCGACGGGCACACCCTGGTGGTCACCAAGGCGCACGCGCCGACCATCTTCGACGCCAGCGAGGCGGCGCTCACCGCCGTCGCGGCCAGCGCCCGCCGCGTCGCGCACGCCATCCGCGCCACCCTGGCACCCGACGGCCTGATGGTCTTCCAGCTCAACGGCGCCGCCGCCATGCAGACGGTCTTCCACTACCACAGGCACCTCATGCCGCGCCGCGACGGCGAGCCGCTCGCCCTGCACAGCCGCGTGCCGGGCGATCCGGCACGGCTGGCGGAGATCGCCGCGCAGCTGCGCGCCGCGCTGGCACGGACGGCGTAACCGCGTGCGGAGGAGGATCGTCCTCCACGCCTCCGCACCTCCGCACGCGGCTTCTTCTCCGCGCCCCGCCTTTGACTTTGCCGCGGCGCCCCGCATTATCCGGCGCCGTGTCGACCGCTGACGCCGCGTCATCGAATCCGCACGGCCTGCTGCTCTACGACCATCCGAGCTCGCCGTGCGCGCGGCGCGTGCGCATCACGCTGCTGGAGAAGGGCCTCGCCTGGGACACGCAGATCATCGACCTGTCGCGTCTCGAGCAGCGCAGCCCCGAGTATCTGCAACTGAACCCGAACGGCTTCGTGCCGACGCTCGCGCACGGCGAGCGCGTCGTCTACGAGTCCAACGTCATCACCGAGTACCTCGACGACGCTTTCCCCGACGTCCGCCTCTACCCGACCGACCCCTGGGAGCTGGCGCAGGTGAAGATGTGGCAGGCGGCCGAGCTGGCGATGGCGAAGGACTATCGGCCGCTGATGTACCAGCGCCTGATGGGCCCGATGGTGCGGCTGACGCGCACGTTGGAGGAGGCACTGGCGGCGGCGCAGCGCTCGACCAGCGACGCCGCCGACCTGGCCTGGGAGAAGAAGGTGTGGGCGCTGGAGGTGCTGACCCCGGAGCAGGAGACGCAGACCGAGGATCGGCTGTGGGGCTGGCTCGACCGCCTCGAGCGCCATCTCGACGGACGCCAGTTCCTGGTCGGCGAGCGCTTCACCCAGGCCGAGATCTCGCTCTTCCCGCGCGTCATGATGTACGCCTTCGTCCGCCTGCCGATCGACGCGGCGCACCATCCGAACGTCGCCGCCTGGATGCAGCGCCTGCGCGACCGGCCCTCCTTCGCGGCGACGCTGAGCGCCGCCGACACGCAGCTCCTCGGCCTCGCCAAGGGACCGCTGCTGCCGTGGCTGAGCCGCACGCTGCGCAAGCCGGAGCGCCAGCGCTCGCTCGGCGAGCGCATCCGCCTACGCGTCGTCCGCCGCGCCGCGCTGCGCCAGATAGGCCGCGACGCGCCGCGCGGCGAACGGCGGCCGC
>JANRJF010000217.1:0-7544 GCA_033764095.1 Deltaproteobacteria bacterium
GCGATGCCGCCGCTGTCCTCGAGGACCTCGACCGCCTCCCAGGGCGGCGTCAGCCGCTCGAACGCCCCCGGCCGCGCATGCCAGTCAAACACCTCGCGCGCCGCCGCCGGCATGCGCGAGCGCCGCACGAACAACTCAAAAGCTTGGGGTTCCGTCTCCGCCACCACCTGCTAGCCTCGCGCCCGGGAGCAAAGAAACGAGTCCACCACAGATGAACACAGAGAACCACAGATGAGGACCGGAGGAGAGCCACGTATGCCGCCTCGACTGTCTGGCATCGGAGGCCTCCGAGTTTCTCTGTGGTTCTCCGTGTTCATCTGTGGTCAAGCAGTGTCCGAGCGCGCATGAGCCCGCAACGAGTCGTGATCGTCGGCGGGGGGTTCGCCGGGTTGAACGCGGCGCGCGGGTTGAAGCGGGCACCGGTCGAGGTGACGCTGGTCGACCGCCGCAACTTCCACCTGTTCCAACCGCTGCTCTACCAGGTGGCGACCGGCAGCCTGTCGCCGGGCGAGATCAGCTCGCCGCTGCGCTACGTGCTGAAGCGGCAGGCGAACGCGCGCGTCTGGATGGGCGAGGTGGTCGGGTTGGACGTCGCCAAGCGGCGCGTCGTGTTGAGCGACGGCGCCATCGACTACGACGTGCTGGTGCTCGCCGGCGGCGCGACGCACCACTACTTCGGCCACCCCGAGTGGGCCGAGTTCGCACCGGGGCTGAAGTCGATCGAAGACGCCACCGACATCCGCCACAAGATCCTGCTCGCCTTCGAGGCAGCCGAGCGCGAGCCCGACGCGCGCCGTCGTGAGGCATGGCTGCGCTTCGTCGTCGTCGGCGCCGGCCCGACCGGCGTCGAGCTGGCCGGCGCGCTGGGCGAGATCGCCAACGACACGCTGCGCGGCGACTTCCGTGCCATCTATCCCGCCGACGCGCAGATCCTGTTGCTCGAAGCCGGCGACCGCGTGCTGCCGGCCTACGTGCCGTCGCTGTCCGCCAAGGCCGAGCACAGCCTGCGCCGCCTCGGCGTGACGGTGCGCCTCAACACCGCGGTCACCGCGGTCGACGCCGACGGCGTGCGGGTGACGTGTAGTGGGCACGAGGAGCACCTTGCCGCGCGCACCGTGCTGTGGGCGGCCGGCGTCGAGGCATCGCCGCTGGCGAAGCTGTTGGTCGACGCCACCGGCGCCACCGCCGACCGCGCCGGCCGCGTCGTCGTCGGATCCGATCTCACCGTTCCCGGCCACCCCGAGATCTACGTGATCGGCGACATGGCGCACGTCGAGCAGGACGGCAAGATGCTGCCCGGCCTGGCGCCGGTGGCCAACGCGCAGGGCTCCTACGTCGCGCGGAGCATCGCCGCGCGCGCCGCCGGCGGCGCGGCGAAGCCGTTCCGCTTCTGCGACAAGGGCACCCTGGCGACCATCGGCCGCGCCGCCGCCGTCGCCGACCTCGGCTTCGTGCGCTTCAGCGGCCTGCTCGCCTGGCTCGCCTGGGTGTTCATCCACATCATGTACCTGGTCGAGTTCGAGAACCGCGTCCTCGTCCTGGTGCAGTGGGCCTGGTACTACGTCACCCGCAACCGCGGCGCGCGGCTCATCACCGGTGCGAATCCACTGCCGCTGCCGATCAGTAGGGACAGCGATCAGCAATCAGCTGTCAGCTCTCAGCTGTCAGCCGAGCGACGAGTGGCGAGCGATGAGCGATGAGAAAGATGGGTCTCGGCCGCCCCTCATCGCTCATCGCTCATCGCTCATCGCTCGTCGCTCGTCGCTCATCGCTGGCTGACGGCCGAGGGCCGAGAGCTGACAGCCCCTACGGATCATTCACACTGACCGGCGGCGCCAGCGGCTGGCGCGGCGTGCCGCCGCCGCCGATGGCGTCGGCGGCGTTGTTCTCGACCCACTGCAGGTGGCTGCCGATGATCTGCAGGTCCTGCCAGTCCGCCGGCTCGCTGCCGCTCTTCGACCAGCGGATCTCCGGGTTGCCGAGCTCGGCGAGGATGGTGAGACCGCTGCCGCCGCGGTCGACCAGGTAGATGCCGTAGTCCTGTGCGGCGCGCGCCAGGATGCGACCGCGCGGCGAGAGGCCGAGCTGCTCGACGTTGACCGCGGCGGGGATCGCGAGCAGCGCGCCCATCGGCAGCGTGCCGCTGTAGCTCGACTCGCGGTCGAAGGCATACGCCGGCCAGGCGTAGGCGCGTGTGAGCATGCTCTGCGGCACCAGCGCCGCCAGCGCGTGCGGGATGCGGCCGCCGCTGATCTCGCCGGTGCGGATCAGGCCGGCGAACGAGGGCAGCATGCTGGCGCGCCGGCCGCTCCACCAGCCGGTGCCGTCGCCGGCGGTGTCGATCCAGCTGGCCATGGTGGTGACGACGTAGGGGCCGCCGACGACGACGGCGGCGTAGACGTCGAGCGCCCAGCCGTCGGGCTGGATGACGGCGAGCAGGCCGTCCGGATCGGGCGACGGACAGGTGCCGGCCGGCAGGCGGAACGTCGCGCGCCAGTCCTCGCCGGCGCGGTGGTAGTCGTCCGGCATGACCCAGGCGCCGGTGGTCGAGCGCGTCGAGTAGTAGTTGCCGTCCGACGACGGCATCGTCGCCGGCGCGTTGGCCAGCACCTGCTGCTCGACGCCGGCGCTGTTGCCGCAGTTGAGTCCGCCGGCGGAGAGGAAGGCGAAGGTGGAGGTGGACTCCCAGGCCGAGGTGAAGCGCACGCGCGCCAGCGGATCGCCGCTGCCGGCCAGCGCGATCGCGGCGGTCCAGCGATCGTCGTAGTTGATGCCGAGCGGCAGGCTGGTGAGGCCGCTGACGGCGCGATAGCGGGCGCCGCTGCCGATCGGATGGTTCCACGGCGAGCGGCGCGTGAACGGCCAGCGGCGCCGGTCGCGCGTCGGCATCGGCGAGGGTGAGGCCGTGGCGGTCGGTGTGCGGCTGGCAGTCGGTGTCGGCGTGCCGGTGCGGGTGCGGGTCGGCGTCGGAGGGGCCGACGGCAGCGCCGTCGGCTCGGCGAGCGCGCCGCTTGCGCGCCAGTTGCCGGTGACGTCGCCGAACGGCACGGCGACGAAGTCCTGCCCGCTGGCGGCGGCGCTGAGCGGGCTGAAGGCGATCGCCCCGGCGGCGCAGGGCGGACCGCCGGCCGGCATGGCGAGGCGCTGGTTGGGGGCGCTGCTGGGCGCCGGCACGAAGGCCCAGTCGGAGCCGCAGCGCGCCGCGATCGGCAGTTGCGCGCGTCGGCCGGTGACCAGCTGCAGGATGCGGGCGGCGTCGAGCGCAGTGACGCGCCCGTCGCCGGTGACGTCGGCCGCCAGTTGCTGCGACGCGTCGAGCGCGCGGCGGCCGACCGCCGCCTCCAGCGCCCAGCCCGCATCGGTGGCGGTCACCGCCCCGTCGGCGCCAGCCCGCTTGGCCGGCTGCAGGTGCCAGTCGCCGGCGGCGAGGCCGGCGAAGTGGTAGGCGCCGGTGGCGTCGGTGGCGCCGCTCGCCGGGGTGCCGCCGCTCAACGCCACGTCCACTCCCGGCACGCCGCCGGCGGCGGCGTAGTAGCGCACGCTGCCGCTCACCGACATCGCGGCGGCGTGGCCCGGCGCCGCGCCGAGCCCGCTCAGCAGCAGGGTGATGGCGATCGCCCTCGCGCAGGCAGACGCCGCGCCGTGTACGAATTGCATTCGCGCCGAGAGAGGAGAGCCGCTGACCACCGCCGCACCGAATTCCACGTCCCAGTGGAGCAACCGCGATGCCACGCCGGCGCCGCCGCAGGCGCGACCTCGACGCGGGGCGCTGCGCCGCTCGAGCGGCGCGTGGATACGACAGATGATTGCGTTGCGACATGCATCCGCGCAGGCAATCGCCGCGGCGCGGTTCGTCTAATGCATGCGGCGGCGCCGCGGCGGGCTGCGCAGCGCGTCCATCAGGCGGCGCGTGGCGGGGCTGAGGAAGGCGCCGCGCCGGTGGATCAGCACGACGTCGATCGCCGCGCGCAGCTCGGGCCCGGCGAGGCGGCGCAGCGTGCCGCGCGCCCGCTCCTCGCGCACGCTGCTCTCCGGCACCAGCGCGAGGCCGAAGCCGGCTTCGACCAGCCGCTTCTGCGCGGTCAGGCTGTCGATGACGATGACCTCGGCGTCGTCGAGCCCGGCGGCGGCGAGGCGGCGCGACAGCAGCTGGCCGAACGGGTCGACGGCGGTGCCGCGCCGCGGCGGGAAGGCGATCCAGGCTGCGTCGCGCAGGCGCTCGGGGGCGACCCGGCGCGCCCGCGCCAGCGGGTGGCGCGCGGGCGCGATCACCACCAGCGGCTCCTGGTCGAGCGGCTGCGAGACGAGGTCGGCGGCGGCGTCGGCGAGGTAGCGCAGCCCGAGCGCGGCGACGCAGAGCCCCCCCGCCGCAGAGTCCTCGCCGCGGGTGCCGGTGCGCAGCAGCACGCGCAGCTGCGGGTGGGCGTCGCGGAAACGGCCGAGCTGCGCGGTGAGCGGCGTGCTGGCGAGCGTGCCGACGATCGCCAGGGTCAGCGCCCCGGCCTCGCCGCGCTCCAGTGCGCGCACCGCGGCGGCGCCGTCGCGCAGGTTGGCGAGCGCCGCCTGTGCCCAGGGCAGAAAGGTTCGTCCGGCGTCGGTCAGTCGGGCGCCGCGGCGGCCGCGCTCCAGCAGCGGCTGTCGGAGCTCGTGCTCGAGCAGGCCGATGCGGCGGCTCAACGCCGGCTGCGAGAGGTGCAGCGCCTGCGCGGCGCGGGTGAACCCGCCCGCCTCGACGACGGCGACGAAAGCCTCGATGACGGCGAAATCCATTCGATGCGCATCGCGCATGTCTCCGATCGAATCAATGCATTGGACACATCGATGGCGCGCGGCGATGGTGCGCCGACGACGCGGCCGCACCGCCGGCTGCGCACACGGAGGACCCATGTTCCAGATCGCCAGGACCCCCGAGCCGCCGTACTACGCGGTGATCGCGCCGGCCGAGCTCAATCCGGACCTCGAGGGCTATGCACAGACCGCGCTACGGCTGATGCAGGTCGCCAGGGAGGTCGACGGCTTCCTCGGCATCGAGTCGTGCATCGCCGGCAACTTCTCGCTGGCGGTGTCCTACTGGCGCTCGCTGGAGGCGATCGCCGAGTGGCGCCGCCACGCCGAGCACCGCCTGGCCAAGGACAACGGCATGCAGCGCTGGTTTGCCGCCTACTGCACCCGCATCGCCAGGGTGGAGCGGGTGTATTGAGAAGAGCCCTCAGCCATCAGCCGTCAGCCATCAGCTGGATCGTTCCACTCCGGCTGATAGCTGATAGCTGATAGCCGATAGCTGCCTCACTCCGGCTTGAGCGCCGGCGCCGGCGTCTTCTTGGTGCCGCCGCCGACCATGCGCAGGAGCTTGGCGACCGGGTCGTAGAAGCGGTCGACGACCCGCTCCTTCAGCGGGATGATGCCGTTGTCGGTGATGTTGATGTGCTCCGGGCAGACGTCGGTGCAGCACTTGGTGATGTTGCAGTAGCCGGAGCCGAAGTCGTTGCGGATCGCCGGAATGCGGTCGGCGGTGTCGAGCGGGTGCATCTCCAGGTTGGCCAGGAAGATCATGAAGCGCGGGCCGACGAAGGCATCCTTGCGGTCCTGGTCGCGCAGCACGTGGCAGACGTCCTGGCACAGGTAGCACTCGATGCACTTGCGGAACTCCTGGATGCGGTCGACGTCCTCCTGCTGCATGCGGTGGTTGCCGTCGGCCTCGCGCGCGCGCGGGTGGAACGGCGGGATGCGGCGCTTCTGCGTGTAGTTCCAGGAGACGTCGGTGACCAGGTCCTTGATCACCGGAAAGGTCTTGATCGGCTGGACGGTGATCTCGCCCTCGGCGGGCAGCGAGTCCATGCGCGTCATGCACGACAGGCGCGGCTTGCCGTTGATCTCGCAGCTGCACGAGCCGCACTTGCCGGCCTTGCAGTTCCAGCGCACCGCCAGGTCGGGCGCGTCGGTGGCCTGGATGCGGTGCACGGCGTCGAGGACGACCATGCCCTCGTCGATCTCGACCTCGTAGGTCTGGAAGTCGCCGCCCGACTTGTCGCCGCGCCAGACTTTGAACGTGCGCTTGGCCATCGTCAGGCTCCCTTCGCCCCGGCCGCGCCGGGCCCTTCGAGCTCGTCGAGCGTCGCGTAGGCGATCGCCGCCAGCTCGGCCGGCGGCTCGGGGCGCGTTTCCTTCTCCACGCTCATGCTGCCGTCGGCATTCTTCTTCACCACCACGTTCACCTTCACCCACTCCTCGCGCTCGCCGGGATAGTCGGTGCGGGTGTGACCGCCGCGGCTCTCCTGGCGCAGCAGCGCGGCGCGCGTCACCGCCTCGGCGGTGATGATCAACGAACCGAGCGCGATCGCCTCGTGCCAGCCGGGGTTGTACTGCGAGGCGCCCGGCGCCTTGGCCTGGGCGATTTCCTTCTTCACCGCGTCGAGCTCGACGATCGCCTGCTGCAGCTCGTCCTCCTGGCGGACGATGTTGACGTAGCGGTCCATCACCTTCTGCAGGTGCTCGGTGACGACGTAGGGGTTGATGCCTTCGGCGCGGTTCAGCGGTTCGGTGGCGCGCTTCACCGCCGCCTCGACCTGCTGCATGTTGACGTTGGCGCCGCCCTTGCCGAGCCCCTTCAGGTATTCGACCGCGCCGAGCCCGGCGAGGTGGCCGAAGACCAGCAGGTCGGAGAGCGAGTTGCCGCCCAGGCGATTGCCGCCGTGCATGCCGCCGGAGCACTCGCCGACCGCGAACAGGCCCGGCACGGTCGACATCTGCGAGTCCGGATTCACCCGGATGCCGCCCATGAAGTAGTGCAGCGTCGGTCCGACCTCCATCGGCTCGCTGGTGATGTCGACGCCGGCGAGCTCTTTGAACTGGTGGTACATCGACGGCAGCTTGCGCTTGATGAAATCGGGATCGCGGCGCGAGGCGATGTCGAGGAAGACGCCGCCGTGCGGCGAGCCGCGCCCCTCGACCACCTCGCGGGTGATGGCGCGCGCCACCACGTCGCGGGTCAGCAGCTCGGGCGGGCGGCGGTGCTTGGTCGAGTCCTTCAGCCAGGCGTCGGCTTCCTCGACCGTGTCGGCGGTCTCGGCGGCGAACTTCTCCGGGATGTACTTGAACATGAACCGCTCGCCGTCGCGGTTCTTCAGCACGCCGCCGTCGCCGCGCACGCCCTCGGTGACCAGGATGCCGCGCACCGACGGCGGCCACACCATGCCGGTGGGGTGGAACTGGGTGAACTCCATGTCGATCAGCTCGGCGCCCGCCGCGTAGGCGAGCGCGTAGCCGTCGCCGGTGTACTCCCAGGAGTTCGAGGTGAAGCGCCAGGCGCGGCCGCCGCCGCCGGTGGCCATGATGATGGCGCGCGTCTTGATGAGGAACAGGCGGCCGGTCTCGCGCCAGTAGCAGAGCACGCCGGCGATGGCGCCGCCGTCGAGCAGCAGCTCGAGCGCCGTGCACTCCATGTGCACCTTGACGTTGGCGGTGTGCACCGCCTTGTCCTGCAAGGTGCGAATCATTTCGAGGCCGGTGCGGTCGCCGACGTGCGCCAGGCGCGGATAGCGATG
>JANRJF010000218.1:0-39168 GCA_033764095.1 Deltaproteobacteria bacterium
GTCCCATCGTCTAGCGGCCTAGGACACCGGCCTCTCACGTCGGGAACACGGGTTCGATTCCCGTTGGGACCACCTTCTTCTTCAAGGGTTTTTCGGCGGAAACTGCGAACCTGGGCTTCCGGGTTCGCAGTTTTCGACCACGCGTGGGAGGACGGGCTGACCGTCGTCGCTGCCGATCGACGGATCCAGCAGCTTGAGTTGCGCCTCGGCCTCGCCCGCCAGGAAGCGGCCGTAGTGCTTCTCGATCATGGCGACCGAGTTGCCGCACTGCTCGGCCAACCACTTGATGTTCACGCCGGCCGTGAGCGCGACCGAGATGAAGGTGTGGCGGGTGGCGTAGATCTTCCGCTTGCGGATGTTCAACGCGTCCAGCGGACGAGGCCAGAACTCGCGCCCACTGGTCTTGGTGGATCGGACGGCCGGTGACCTCGTTGGTGAACACGTAGTCGTCCGGCCGGTGCCGGCCGGAACGGCCGCACCAAGAACCTTTGCGCACCACCGGCAGGAGGTGCACCGTTCGCTCACTGCCACGGGTCTTCGGCGCGTGTTCAGCGCCTTGGTAGCGCGACCGGCGAACGAGGATCGTGCCGCGGACGAGGCCGAGGCATCGACGATCAGCTTCGCTTGAGCATCGCCGAAGCGCCGATCGACCGGGATCGGGATCGTCGATGCGGCCAGTTCTGAGGGCATGCCGGGCAGCACAAGGCGTGTGTGCCCAACTCGCGACGCCTGCTTGCGACGATCATCGCGCGGACGACGTCGTCTCGACGCGTAACAGGCCTGAGCGGCTTGTGCCCTGGCGCGTGGCGCGATACCCACCCGCCGCGTGAGTTCCGGCAGAGACGAGCGCGCTCTGCGGCAATAAGGAGGCGGAAGCAATGAAGGGGAGCAGAGCTGGGCGACACCTTGACCGGAGCGATTCCCGCGACCGCGCGGCCGGCGCGCCACGCCTGCTCCGCACAGTCGCCACCGCCGCCGTCCTGCTCGTGGCAGTCGCGCTGTCATCGGTGCGGGGGGCGCAAGCCGTATGTTGTATCTGCGAGAACATCGTCGGTAATCAGGACAATTGCGGGCCGGTGGAGATTCCCGACTGTGATCTCTGTGCCACCGCCTGCTCCAGCCAGGGCGGGACCGTGCGCAAGTGCTGTTCGGAGCTTGCGAACTGCGGCGACGGGGGCGCGGACGCTTGTCCCGCCGTGACCAAGGTCTGCTACGAATCGACGGCGGGTTTCTGCAATGGCACCTGCACAGGCCCCACCGAGACCCCCACCTCCACCCCGACGGCGACATCCACCAGCACGGCGACGCAGACATCGAGTCATACGCCGATCGACACGCCGACTGCCACGCCGATCGATACCCCGACGGCGACTCCCACCAACACCGGCATCCCCAGTGGCGGCTCCTGCACCGAGCCCGAACTCTGTGCATCGGGGTTCTGCGCCAACATGGTGTGCTGCGACACAGCCTGCGACGAGCCGCTGCAGGCGTGCAACATCCCCGGCCACGTGGGAACCTGCACGACGCTCGCCGCTGCTGCCCCGGCCACCTCGACCACCGGCCTGATGGTTGCCGGACTCGTGCTCACGGCGATCGGTGCGCTCGCGTTCGCGCGCCGGCGCCCGCGCGCGCCTCACCACGGCGGCACGGACGCAAGACCCCGCCCTTGAAGGGCGCGCGCCGGCGAGTGCTCGGCGGACGTGGAGTCATGAAGGGCGTCGTCACCTACGGTTGATCGGCACGGAGCCGAACGCGCACTCGGGTATCGTCCAATATGACGACGGCACCTTCCTCTAGTACCGCCTGTAGGTTGGGAAGATTGGCGCATAACAGCGGTGCCTGAACGTCGGGCCGGCGCTGGCCGGCGTGGCGAAGCAGGATCACGCACGGCAGCTGCTCCTCGCGCAGCGCCAAGAGGACGCCGAAGTCCCGGTCGGCGACGCCTCGATTCCCGTTGGGACCACTCGCGCGCGGCGGCTCCGAGCTCACCTCGGAGCCGCCGCCGTCGTTTTGGCCGTCCACCTTCGTGGCGACGGCGAGTGGGTCGGGTCGTTGACCCGCCGCCATCTGCCCTGCACGCTCATCGGCATCATGGCGACGAACGAGCGACCCATCATTCTCACCGAGTCGGACATGGCGCGCCTGCGCCGCGTCATCGAGCAATACGGATCGGGCCGCAACGCCCGGGCGTGCGAGGCGCTCGAGGCGGAGCTCGATCGCGCCGAGGTGGTCGCTGCCGGCGAGGTCGGGTGCGACGTGGTGACGATGAACTCGCGCGCGCGCTTCGTCGACGAGCAGACCGGTGCAGAGGACGAGGTCACGCTGGTCTACCCGTTCGAGGCCGATCCGGAGGTGGGGCGGATCTCCATCCTCGCCCCGATCGGTACCGCGTTGCTCGGCCTGTCGGTCGGGCAGAGCATCGATTGGCCGATGCCGAATCGCTCCACCACGCGGCTGCGCGTCACCGACGTCGTCTATCAGCCGGAGGCGGCTGGCGAGGTTCACGGCTGACCCGAGGCCTGGCAGAGGATTTCACCGCGGAGACGCCGAGACGCGGAGGGATGCGGGCACGCGCGCGGCATCGCCACCTGTCTGACACTCCTCCACCGTGAAGATCCGTGAGCCCGCGGCGAGCGCATATGGAGCCTGCGGCCTCGGCGTCTCCGCGTCTCCACGGTGAGATCCATTTGTCGGATCACGGCGCGGTGGCGCGATTTGCGCCGCGCAGAGCCGGCGCGTAGCACTGGAGCCGATACGGTTCTCCGGTGTCGCATTTTTCTGATGATCGGCCTGATGATCGGCGCCCGCGGCTGTCGCGGAGGCTGCTGTTCACCCTGCGCAGCGCGGGTCTGTTGATCGGCGCACTGGTGGCGCCGGCGCGGGCGCGGCCGCTGGTCTACGTCACCGAGAAGCATTCCGACGCGGTGACGGTGATCGACGCGGCCAGCAACACGGTCGTCGGGGACATCGCGGTCGGCGCTGGGCCGTCGAGCCTGGCGCTGACGCCGAACGGCCGCACCCTCTATGTCGTCAACGCCAGCAGCTCGGCAGATGACGTGTCGGTGATCGACGCGGCCGCGGCGCGCCCGCTGCATACGATCGCGGTCGGCAAGCAGCCGCTCGGCATCGCCTTCCGGCCCGACGGCGCCGTCGCCTACGTCAGCAACACCGGCGCCGGGACGCTGTCGGTGATCGAGGTCGCGCGGCAGCGCGCCACGACGACGATCAAGGTCGGCGCCAGTCCGGCCGGCGTCGCGGTCACGCCCGACGGCGCCTTCGTCTACGTCGCCAACGCGCAGGATCTCAACGCGCCGAAGCGCGGCACCGTGTCGGTGATCGACACGGCGCGCAACGCGGTGACCGCGACCGTCAGCGTCGGCAACAATCCCTTCGCCGTTGCGATCACGCCGGATGGGCGCGAGGCCTGGGTGGTGAACAGCCACTCGCTGACCAGCCAGGGACCGGGCAGCGTGTCGGTGATCGACGTCGCGACCAACACGGTGAGCGCGACCATCGCGCTCGGCGGCAACCCGCTGGGCATCGCCATCGCGCCGGACGGCGGCACCGCCTACGTGAGCGAGTTCTCCGACAACGCGGTGGCGATCGTCGACGTCGCGACCCATACGCCGATCGCCAGCGTGCGGGTGGGTGAGGGGCCGCTGGGTATCGCGATCACCGCCGACGGGCGCGCGGTCTACGTCGCGGACCGGCAGCCGTTCGGTTCCGCCGGCGGCGGTGACGTGAAGGTGATCGACACCGCGACTGCCACCGTGGTGGCGACGATCGACGTCGGCGCCAACCCGACCGAGGTGACGATCGGCGATCCCGCCGCTGCCTGCGCCGGTGACTGCGACGCCAACGGCCGGGTGACGGTCGATGAGTTGTTGCTGGCGGTCAACGTCACGCTCGGCTCCGCGCCGCTGGCGCAGTGTCCGTCGCTCGACGCCAACCGCGACGGCGCCGTGCAGGTGAGCGACGTGCTGCGCGCGGTGACCGATTCGCTCGACGGCTGCCCGGCGCCCTGAGCGGCCGCGCGCCCTGGGTCGGGGCACGAACTCCGTCCCCCCGGCGACGTGACCAACCCCGATTCACATGGCACAGTGGGCGACCACATCGCACGGGAGGAGTACCGCATATGGGTGAATCGTCGCGCCGCTGGTCCGCCATTCAAGTCGCTGCCGTCGCGGCCGTGGCCGCGTTCGCGCACGCCGCGCTCGCACAGCAGACCCCACCGGAGCTGCCGCAGGCGAGCCCCAACGCCAGCGTCATGCAGCAGGTCGGCCTGACCAAGTTCACCGTCACCTACTCCAGCCCGGGCGTGAAGGGCCGCACGGTCTGGGGCGAGCTGGTGCCGTACGATCAGCTGTGGCGCACCGGCGCCAATCTGGCGACGCAGATCGAGGCGTCGCGCGACTTCACCTTCGGCGGCACCAAGGTGCCGGCCGGGACCTACGCCCTGTATACGATTCCCGGCAAGTCGAGCTGGACCGTGATCCTCAACAAGAACCCCAACGCCGGCGGCACGCGCGGCTACGACGAGAAGAACGACGTGGCGCGCATCTCCGTCACCCCGACGCAGATCCCGGCGCGCGAACGCCTCGCGTTCCTGTTCTCCAACACCACCGAGGACAGCAGCCGGCTCGATCTGGAATGGGACACGCTGCGCGTCTCTATGCCGATCAAGGTCGACACCGCGCAGCAGGCGACCGCCAACATCGACAAGGCGCTGGCCGACGCGTGGCGCCCGCACTTCGCCTCGGCGCGCTACCTGCTCGACAGCGGCGGCGATCTGAAGACCGCGCTCGGCTACATCGACACCTCGATCGCCATCAAGTCGACCTGGTGGAACAACTGGGTGAAGGCGCAGATCCTCGCCAAGCAGGGCAACCAGGCCGAGGCGGTGGTCGCCGCTGAGCAGGCGCAGAAGCTCGGCCAGGGCGACGAGATCTACGAGGGCTTCTTCAAGGATCAGATCGCCAAGTCGATCGCCGACTGGAAGAAGCCGTCCTGAGCCTCTTCGACCGCTACCTCGCCGGCGCCGCGGCGGCGTTCTATCCGGGCCACTTCCTGGCCGCGGAGGATCGCCGCCGCGCCGTCGCGCGCGCCGCGCGGCCGCTGGCGCCGGCGGTGGCCGACGCGCTGGTGGCGCAGAACGCGCGCCTGGCGGCGAGCCCGGCGCGCGACGCACACCTCGAAGCCCTGCGCGGCGGTGCCGCGGCGGTGCTCACCGGCCAGCAGGTCGGCCTGTTCCTCGGCCCGCTGTTCACCCTCTACAAGGCGGCGTCGGCGATTCGCCTGGCGCAGGCGTTGCGGGCGGAGACCGGCACGCCGGTGGTGCCGATCTTCTGGCTGCAGACCGAGGATCACGACCTGCCGGAGATCGCCGCCTGCCACGTCTCCTGCACCGACGGCACGCCGCGCGCGCTGGCGCTGCCGGCGGACGACGCCCGCGTGCCGATCGCGCATCGCGTCCTGCCAGACCAGGTCGCCGACCTCCTCGCCGCCGTCGACGCCGAGCTCGGCCGCCTGCCGCACGCGGCGCAGCACCTGACGCGGCTGGCCACGCACTACCGGGCGGGCCGCGGCTGGGCCGATGCGTTTGCCGGCGTACTCGCCGAACTGTTCGCCGACCACGGCCTGGTGATCGTCGACCCGCGCGACGCGCGCCTCGCCGCCGCCGCCGCGCCGCTGCACCGCCGCGCGCTGGAGGAGTGCGAGGCGCTGGCGGCGCTGCTGCTCGAACGCAGCGCCGCGCTGCGCGCAGACGGCGTCGAGCCCGGCGTGCACGTGCGCGCCGCGGCGCCGCTGTCGTTCTTCCATCCGGACGGCTGCGACGGCGCGCGCTATCGCCTGGCGCCGCTCGCGCACGGCTTCGCGCTGGTCGGCGGCGACGGCGTCTACACCCGCCGCGACCTGCTCGCCGCGCTCGACGCCGAGCCGCTGCGCTTCAGCAGCAGCGCGCTGCTGCGCCCGATCGTCCAGGATGCGCTGCTGCCGACCGCCGCGTACGTCGGCGGTCCGGCCGAGGTGGCGTACTTCGCTCAGCTGGCGCCGCTCTACGCCGCGTTCGAGCTGCCGATGCCGCTGGTCGTCCCGCGCCTGCGCCTGCGCGTCGTCGACGCGCGCAGCGCGCGCCTGCTGGAGCGCTTCGCGGTCACCCCGGCGGACGCCGCGCGGCCGTTGGCGGAAATCCTGCCCGGGCAGGGTGCGCAGGACGCGGGCCCCGCCGCGCAGGTGCTGCCGGCGCTCGACGCGGCGCTCGACGGCCTGCGCGACGAGCTCGCCCGCCTCGGGCCGGGCGCGCAGCGCGCCGCCGAGAAGACGCGCGCCACGGTGGCCGGCGCCCTGCGCATGCTGGAATCCCGCCTCAGCGCCCAGCGCGCGCAGGCCGATGATGAGGCGAGCGCCGCCTGGCGGCGGGTGCAGCAGTGGCTGTATCCGAACGGCCAGCCGCAGGAGCGGGTGTACGGGCTCGCCACCTGCGCGGCGCGCTTCGGCGAGGGCGCGTTCGTCGAGCGCGTGCTGGCCGCCGCCGGCTCCGATGCGACCGCCGTCGGCGACCTCTACTGGAACCAGGAGGCGCGGTGAGCCACCTGTCGATCGGCATCGTCTGCTATCCGAGCCTCGGCGGCAGCGGCGTGGTGGCGGCGGAGCTCGCCGCCGGACTCGCCGAGCGCGGCCATCGCGTCCACCTCATCGCCGCCGGCGTGCCCGGCCGCGCGCCGCTGCCAGCCGGCGTGCGGCTGCACACCGTGGCGGTGCCGGAGTATCCGTTGTTCAGCCACGCGCCGTACGAGATGGCGGTCGCCGGCGCGATCGTCGCGGTGGCGCGACAGCACGGGCTGGACATCGTGAACGTGCATTACGCGGTGCCGCACGCGAGCAGCGCCGACACCGCCCGGCGCGTGCTCGGGGCCGCGGCGCCGCGCTGCGTGGTGACGCTGCACGGCACCGACGTCACCCGCGTCGGCCGCGAGCCGAGCATCCGTGCCGTCACCCGCTACGCCATCGCCGCCGCGGATCGGATCACGGTGCCGTCCGCGTACCTGCGCGAGGCAGCCGCGGAGCTGCTCGGCGCGGAGACGGCGGCCGGCATCGCGGTGCTGCCGAACTTCGTCGACACCGAGCTGTTCCGCCCGGCGCCGGAGCACGAGCGCGGCGCGATCGACGCGCTGTTCGGCGGCGCGGGCGGCGGGCCGACGCTGATCCACGTGTCGACCTTTCGCCCGGTGAAGCGCGCGGCGG
Source organism: Deltaproteobacteria bacterium (assembly GCA_033764095.1). Taxonomy (GTDB): domain Bacteria; phylum Desulfobacterota; class Binatia; order HRBIN30; family CADEER01; genus JBDTMT01. Next base: position 7,246 of record JANRJF010000218.1, read on the forward strand.
ACCTGATCGAGCTGCTGGCGCGCGTGCGCCGCTCGCTGCCGGCGCGCCTGGTGCTGGTCGGCGACGGACCCGATCGCGCCGCGACGGTGGCGCAGGCGGCGGCGCGCGGCCTCGCTGACTGCGTCCGCTCGCTCGGCGCGGTGGCCGACCTGCCGGCGCTGCTGCGCCAGGCCGACGCGTTCGTGCTGACCAGCGAGAGCGAGAGCTTCGGCGTCGCCGCGCTGGAAGCGCTCAGCAGCGGGGTGCCGGTGTTCGCCTATCGGGTCGGCGGCCTGCCCGAGGTGGTCGGCGACGGCTGCGGCGCGCTGGTCGCGCCATTCGACGTCGCGGCGCTGGCGCAGGCGGTGGTCGGCGGGCTGCGCCAGCCGTCGCACCTGCGCGCGCAGGCGCGCGCGCATGCGGTCGCCCACTTCGCGCGCGCCGCGGCGATCGATCGATACGAGGCGTGCTTCGATGCGCTTCGCCGCGGCGTCGCGGCGGCGCGGCGAGGGACGGCGTGATGTTGGCCCGCTCGGCGTGCCGGCGTCTCTGCGCTAGGAGTCTGTGTCTCGCCGCGCTGCTGCTCGCTGCGACAGCACCGGCCGAGGAGCCCCCGATGCATGCTGGCATGCTCGCTCACGCGCTCGACCGCCTCGCCGGCACGGCGCGCGTGCTCTACGTCGCCGCCCATCCGGACGACGAGAACACCCGCCTGCTCGCCTACCTGGCGAACGACCGTCACGTCACCGCCGCGTACCTGTCGATGACGCGCGGCGGCGGCGGCCAGAACCTGGTCGGCACCGAGCAGGGCGAGCTGCTCGACGTATTGCGCACCGAGGAGCTGCTGCAGGCGCGCGGCCTCGACGGTGCCCGCCAGCGCTTCACCCGCATGCGCGACTTCGGCTACTCGAAGACCGCCGCCGAGACGCTGGCGATCTGGGACCACGAGCAGGCGCTGGCGGACGTGGTGCGGGTGATTCGCACCTTTCAACCGGACGTGGTGATCGCGCGCTTCAACGAGCTGCCGCCCAACCACGGCCACCACACCGCGTCGGCGATCCTGGCGCGCGAGGCCTTCGCCGCCGCCGGCGATCCGCGGCGCTTTCCCGAGCAGCTGGGCGGCGGGGTGGTCGCGTGGCAGCCGCTGCGCCTGCTGCTCAACGTGCCGAACTGGTTGGAGGGCCCGCCGCCGGCCGGCGCGCTGGCGCTCGACGTCGGCACCTACGACGCACGCCTCGGGCTCGGCTATGCCGAGCTGGCGGCGCGCTCGCGCAGCCAGCACAAGAGCCAGGGGTTCGGCGTGGCCGGGGAGCGCGGTCCGATCATCGAGCGCTTCGTCCCGCTCGCCGGCACGCCGCCGAGTGCCGACATCCTCGACGGCGTCGCGCTCGGCTGGGAGCGCTTCGGCCCGCCGGCGGCGCCGCTCGGCGCCGCGCTCGAGCGCGCCCGCCAGCTGCTGCAGCGCGACGCGCCCGAGGCGGCGCTGCCGGCGCTGTTCGAGGCACAGGCGGCGTTGGCGGCGCTGCCGGACATGGCACGCGTGCGCGACGCACGCGCCGACCTGGCGCCGATCATCGCCGCCGCGGCAGGGCTGTTCGTGCGCGCCAATGCGTTGCAGCCGGCGGTGGTGCCGGGCGGGACGGTGTCGGTGCGGCTGGAGATCGCGCAGCGGCGACCGGCCGGGCTGGTGTTGCGCGCGGTCGAGTTCCCCGGCGCGACGCAGTCGGTCGGTGAGCCGCTGGTGTTGAACGGCAAGCGCGAGCTCGGACAGGACGTCCGCGAGCCGGCCGATGCGCCGGTGACGACGCCGTACTGGTTGGCCAGACCGGCGCAGCCCGGCCGCCAGGTGGTCGATGACGCGACGCTGATCGGCGCGCCGCAGGGACCACCGGCACTGGCCGTGACCGTCGTGCTGGGGCTCGGCGAGCAGCAGGTCCGCCTGCCGGTGCCGGTCACCTATTCCTGGACCGACCCGGTGCAGGGCGAGCGCACCCGACCGTTCCTGATCGTGCCGCCGGCGACGCTGACGCCGACGCGCGCCGCCTTCCTGCTGCCGAATGGAAAGCACACCGCCGTGACGCTGCGCGTGCGCGCCGGGCAGGACGAGCTGCGCGGCACCGTCTCGCTGCCGCTGCCCGCCGGATGGCGCTGCGAGCCGTCCAGCCGCGCCGTCGAGCTCGCCAAGCTGGGCGACGAGACGACGGTCGAGCTCACCGTCAGCGCACCGGCCGGCGCGGCGCCGATCGAGATCGCGCCGGTGCTGGAGGCGAACGGCGCCCGCTGGTCATTCCGCGAGGACGTCATCGACTACCCGCACGTGCCGATGCAGGTGGTGCTGCAACCGGGCACGGTGCGGCTGGTGCCGCTGGCGATCGCGTTGCCGGCGGGGCTGGTCGGCTACATCGCCGGCTCGGGCGACACGGTGGCCGAGGATCTGGCGCACCTCGGCATGAGCGTCGCGCCGATCGACGACGCGACGCTGCGCGCCGGCGACCTCAGCCGCTACCGCGCCATCGTCGTCGGCATCCGCGCCTACAACACGCGCCCGGCGGTGCACGCCGCGCACGAGCGGTTGATGCGCTACGTCTTCGACGGCGGCACGCTGGTGGTGCAGTACAACACCAACAATCGCCTGGCGCCGCTCGACGTGCCGATCGGGCCCTATCCGCTCACCGTCGGTCGCGATCGCATCACCGACGAGACCGCCGCGATGGAGGCGGTGACGGCCGACGAGCCGCTGCTGCGCACGCCGAACCGCATCGCCGCCACCGACTTCGACGGCTGGGTGCAGGAGCGCGGCCTCTACTACGCGGAGAAGTGGGACGACCGCTATCGGCCGATCTTCCGCAGTCACGACCCGGACGAGGCGCCGCTGCTCGGCGGGACGCTGGTCGCCGACTACGGCAAGGGCCGCTACGTCTACACCGGACTGGCGTTCTTCCGGCAGCTGCCGGCCGGGGTGCCGGGCGCCTATCGGTTGTTCGCCAATCTGCTGGCGCCACCGGAGCCGACGCGGCGATGAGCGCGTCGCGCCGGCAGACCGACGGCGATCCGCCACCGCCGCTGCTCGGCAGCTGGCGCAACGTCTACTGGCTGCTGGTCGGCGAGCTGGCGCTGCTGGTCGCCGGTCTCTACGCCCTGTCGCGGTGGGCGTCGTGAGCGGCCTCGACTGGCTGGTACTGGTCGGCACCATCGCCGGCATCGTCGGCTACGGATGGTGGAAGACGCGTGGCACGTCGGACATGCGCACGTACTTCCGCGACGACTCGCTGCGCTGGCCGACCATCGGTCTGAGCATCATGGCGACCCAGGCGAGCGCCATCACGTTCCTGTCGACCCCCGGCCAGGCGTACGAGGACGGCCTGCGCTTCGTGCAGTTCTACTTCGGCCTGCCGCTGGCGATGATCGTGATCAGCGCGGTGTTCGTGCCGCTCTACTACCGGCTCAACGTGCTGACCGCGTACGAGTACCTGGAGCATCGCTTCGACGTGCGGGTGCGCTCGCTCGGCGCGCTGCTGTTCCTCGTCCAGCGCGGGCTCGCCGCCGGGATCACCATCTACGCGCCGGCGATCATCCTCAGCTCGATCCTCGGCTGGCCGCTCGACCTCACCAACCTGGCGATCGGGCTGGTGGTGATCGTCTATACCGTCGCCGGCGGGACGCGCGCGGTGAGCCAGACGCAGCGCCAGCAGATGATCGTCATGCTGGCCGGGCTCGGCGTCGCCGCGGCGCTGATCATCGGGCGCCTGCCCGACGGCGTCTCGGTCCCGGCGGCGCTGCAGCTCGCCGGCGCGCTCGACCGCATGAACGCGGTCAGCTTCGATCTCGATCTGAACGATCGCTACACGTTCTGGTCGGGCATCGCCGGCGGCTTCTTCCTCGCGCTGTCCTACTTCGGCACCGACCAGTCGCAGGTACAGCGCTACCTCTCCGGTCGCTCGGTGACAGAGAGCCGCCTCGGCCTGCTGTTCAACGGCGTGCTCAAGATCCCCATGCAGTTCGTCATCCTGCTGCTCGGCGTGCTGTTGTTCGTCTTCTACCTGTTCGTGCCGCCGCCGATCTTCTTCAATCCGCCGGCGCTGGCGGCGGCGCAGCACAGCGCGCAGGGCGGCGAGCTGCGCGCCGTCGAGGCGCGCTATGCGGCGGCGCTCGACGCCCAGCGCGGCGCCGCCGCGGCGTACGTCGCGGCGCTCGATCAACCGGGCGCGGCCCAGGACGTCGCGCGCGCGGCGCTGCGCGCCTGCGCGGCGGAGGTGCGCGCGCTGCGCGACGAAGCCAAGGCGCTGATCGTGCGGGCGACGCCGGGCGCCGAGGCGAAGGACGCCGATTACGTCTTCATCGGCTTCGTGCTGCAGTACGTGCCGAGCGGGCTGGTCGGCCTGCTGGTGGCGGTCATCCTCTGCGCCGCGATGAGCTCGACCGCCAGCGAGCTGGCGGCGCTCGGCTCGACCACCACCGTCGACCTCTACAAGCGGCTGTGGCGGCCGGGCGGCGATGCGCGCCACGACCTCGTCGCCTCGAAGCTGTTCACCGTGCTGTGGGGCGCCGTCGCGGTGAGCTTCGCCAGCTTCGCCGCGCTGCTCGACAACCTCATCCAGGCGGTCAACATTCTCGGCTCGATCTTCTACGGCACCGTGCTCGGCCTGTTCGTCGTCGCCTTCTTCGTCCGCCGCGTCAGTGGCACGCCGGTGCTGCTCGCCGGGCTGATCGCGCAGGCGACGGTGATCGCGCTGTTCCTCGGTTCGTCGCTCGGCTTCCTGTGGTTCAACGTCATCGGCTGCGCGGTGGTGGTCGTCCTGTCGCTCGCCTTCGAGCTCGCCGGCCTCGGCTCTCCGCCGCGCCGCGCCGCGCTGGGCGGCAGCGCGCCGGCCGTCAGCGGTTGACGCGCGGACGAGCCTCGGGGCGAGTCGGGCGTTGCGGCGGGTGCGCCTCGGTCTTACCGACGCAGTATGAGTGAACGACGCGAGGCAGGGGAGAGCGCGACGGCAGAGGCGTGGCCGATCGGCGGGCGAGTCGACGAGGCGGGGCAACTGATCGCGGCGCATCCGGAGCGAGCGATGCCGCGAAGCGAGATCGCCGCGCGCGCCCTGGATCGGATGTCCGAGCATCTACGGATGGCCTGTGCATGGCCGCCGGCGGGGATCGAGCGCGCCGCGGCGATCGGGGACTATCGGTTCTACATCGTCGAATTCTCGCCGGCGCCCGATGTCGAGATCTATCTGCAGATCTGGTCGGAGCCCGGCGATCCGGTGCTGTTCGAGGTCTCGTCGGGCTACGCACATGGGCCGACGGCGGCGTATCTCACGCCGCGCATGCACGATGCGTTGATGGGGCGTGGCTTCGCCCCCGGCGACGCGCAGCACAACTTCCGCAAGCGCCTGCCGGTGGAGGGACGCGCGGACGAGCAGGCGTTGGCACGCGAGATCCTCGCCATCCTGAGCGAGGTGTTGGGCTACGACGGGCGTAGCGCGCTCCGCTTCCGCCTGCATCAGGGCTCGCGTACCGAGTCGACACACGGGTTCACCGCCATGCAGCCGGGCGACTTCCTGCGCCTGTTGCACGACTGGGGCGTCGCGGCGGATCTCGCGAACGGGGATGCGCCGGTCATTCACGCCAATGCCGCCGGCGTCCTGTTCGCGGCGCACTTCGAGCGACCGCAACCGCCGCCGTTCACCCGCTTCGAGGTGGTGGTGTTGGCGTCGGCGCTGCGCGGACCGCGGCCGAGAGCCGGCGCCCTCAATCGTCGCCTGCGCCTTGGCCGCGCCATCCAGCGATCCGCCGAGGAGGTGCTGATCACCTTGCCGCTGCTCATCGGCGGCGGCGTCACCGCAGGGAACCTGCAGCGCCAGGTGCAGACGTGGATCGACGACCTGCGCGAGGTGAGCGAGGATCGCGGCCGGGAACCGGCCGCGCCGGCGGGCTCCACGGTGCATTGAATCGCGACGCCAGCAGGGGTGGCAGGCGGCGAGGTGGCGGGCTACGAAGCGGTCGTGTCGAGTCGCGCGCGCGGGCCGGCGGCCCGCTGGCGGAGTGCCGCTGGGCGGCGGCGCCTGCTGCTGCTGGCCGCCTACGGGCTCGGCCTGGTCGGGTCGGCGGCGCCCGTCGCGGCGCAGGTCAGGCCGAATGCCTTCGAGATCATCGGCGGCAACGTGCAGGAGCGCGCCAACGCGGTGCTGACGCTGATGGCGTTCTCGGTGGTACCGGACCTGACCAGCAGCTTCCTGTCGATCAACAACGGCACCACCGGCGACCCCGAGATCACCATGACCCAGGTCGGCGGCGGCTTCACGCTGAGCGACACGGTGCCGATCTGGCTGGAGGGGCTGATCGGCTTCAATCGCTACGACCCCAAGTTCGTCGCCACCAACGGCATGGAGTCGCGCGAGGTGCCGGTGAAGTGGAACACCATCACCGGCACCGGTGGGATCGGCTGGGACTTCCGCATGCCGTTCTACCGCGAGCTGATCTTCCGCCCGCTCTTCAACTTCTCGCTCGGGCACGTCGAGAGCGACTCGTCGCTCGCCGGTCGGCTGATCGAGTCGCGCGCCGACCAGGAGCTGAAGTTCCTCGACGACGGCCGGCTCAACGCCTACGGGCTCGGCGGCTCGGCGATGCTCGCCTGGTACCACTACCGCGACAAGTACGAGTTGGAGGCCGAGCTGCGCTACACCAACATCCTGCTGCAGAGCTTCGACTCGTCGGAGGCGGTGTCCGGCTCGGTGGACGCCGAGACGATCAGCTTCTGGTCGCGCTGGCGGCAGCCGATCGGCCTGGTGGCGCTGCAGCGACCGATCCGCGCCGTGTTCGAGCTGGCCAACACGACCTACGTCGGTGACCAGGCCGGCGTGCTCGGCTTCAACTACCTCACCTCGGTCGGCGGCGGCATCGAGTTCGATACCAGCGCCGTGCACCTGGTGATCAGCCGCATCCGTTTCGTCGGCCGCTACGCGTTCGGCGAAGGCGTCACCGGCGCGGCGTTCAGCATCGCGGTGAGCTGATGCGCGCGACGACAGCAGGCGCAGTCGTGCTCGCGGCAGTCTGCGCCGCGGTGGTCAGCGGCTGCGTCGTGGTGCCGACGCGGACCGCCCCCGAACCGCCGCCCGCACCACCCGCCGCGCCGCTGCGCCTGGCGTACACGGTCGGCGACTTCCGCTTCGCGCTCGGCGGCGGCGAGCCGGAGCTGAGCACGCTGGCCGGGCGCATCCTCAACGACGAGTTGGTGAGCGCCTGGGAGCGGCGCGGCGTGGTCGTCGAGACGGTCGAGATCGATCCCGGCGATCCGCCCGAGGATGCCGAGCTCTTCCTGACGCTGAACGGCACGCAGCACAACGACACCAGCTTCTGGGCGCAGTTGCTGAATGCGCTGACTCTCACCCTGTGGCCGTACAGCGTCACCCAGCACTACGACCTGCAGATCGAGCTCCGCGACCTGCCGAACGGGCAGTACTGGCTGGCGCAGGTGCACGACGTCGACCGCACCTACATCGGCTTGTTCATGCTCGCCGCGCTGCCGGTCGCCGATCGCGGCCACGAGGAGACGGTCCGCCGTATGGCCGACGCGCTCTATCGGCAGTTGCGCGCGCAGGGCGCGTTCGACGGCGCGGCGCCAGCGGTCCCCGCGCCGGGCAGTGAACGGCTGGCCGGCGGCCTGCCGTAATTCGCGCCGTGGGCGATTTTTCGCTGCAGTGGCCCGGCCTTGTATTCGTTACACGGCGCGTCATCTAGAAGACGGGCGTCTGACGGCGGCCCGTCGGGCGCAGGAATCGGAGGGATCGATGGCGCGGAAATGGGGCAGGCAGGCGCGCGCGCTGCGCGCGGCGGTCGGCGTCGCCGTGGTGGTGCTGGCCGGCTGCGGCGGCGAGAGCGGCGGCGGAGGGTCGTCGAGCAGCGCGACGACGGCGATGCTGACGCACTGGAACCACGTCGCCATCGACTGCAGCGGCCTCGACCATACGCCGGTGCAGCCGGGCGAGAGCCGGGTGTTCGGCGAGCAGGTCGGGCCGGGGCGCTCGAGCCGCGCCATGGCCATCGTGCACATCGCGGTATTCGAGGTCGTGAACGCCATCCAGGGCGGCTACCAGAGCTACGTCGGTCTGCCGCGCGCGCCGCGCGGCACCTCGATGCAAGCGGCGATCGCACAGGCGGCGTGCGACACGCTGGTGGCCCTGTACCCCTCGCAGGCGCCGGCGACGCGAGCGGTCCTGGACGAGGATCTCGCCGGCATTCCCAGCGGCGCCGCGAAACAGCGCGGCGTCGAGCTCGGCGCGCGCGCCGCAGCGGCGGTGCTGGCGGCGCGCGCCGACGACGGCGCGGCGCATCCCGAGCCGAAGATCGGCATCGACTTCATCCCCGGCGACGAGCCCGGCCGGTGGCGGCAGGATCCGATCAGTCGCCATCCGCTCGCGCTGGGCGCGTACTGGGGCGCGGTGACGCCATTCGTGCTGGAGGCCGGCGACCAGTTCCGCCTGCCGCCGCCGCCGGCGCTCGACAGCGCGGAGTACGCCGCCGCGTTCAACGGGGTGAACGCGCTCGGCGGCGACGGCGTGACGACGCCCACCGTGCGCTCGGCCGACGCGACCTTCGCCGGCGTCTACTGGGCCTACGATGGCACGCCGAGCCTGTGCGCGCCGCCGCGCCTCTACAACCAGATCGCCGTGCAGATCGCCGAGGCGCAGAAGGTCGACACCATCGGCATGGCGCGCCTGTTGGCGCTGGTGAACGTCGCGATGGCCGACGCCGGCATCGCCATCTGGGAGAGCAAGTACTACTACCAGCTGTGGCGTCCGGTCGCCGGCATTCGCGAGGCCGACGCCGGCAGCGGACCGACCGGGCTCGGCGACGGCAACGCCGCGACGGTCGGCGACCCGACCTTCTCGCCGCTCGGGGCGCCGGCCAGCAACCTGACCGGGCCGAACTTCACGCCGCCGTTCCCCAGCTACCCGTCCGGCCATGCCGGCTTCGGCGGCGCGCTGTTCGAGACGCTGCGCCGCTTCTTCGGCCGCGACGACATCGCCTTCACCTTCGTCTCCGACGAGTACAACGGCGTCACGCGCGGCAATGACGGCGAGGTGCGGCCGCTCAGGCCGCGCAGCTTCACCTCGCTCAGCCAGGCCGAGGAGGAGAACGGCCAGAGTCGCATCTACCTCGGCATCCACTGGGCATTCGACAAGAGCGGCGGCATCGCGCAGGGCCGCGCGGTGGCGGACTACGTCTTCGACAATGCCTTCGTGCCGAGCGAATAGCGCGGTCGCGTCGGCGCGCGCTTGACGGCGGGGGAGGGAAGGCGGCTTTAACAGCCGCATGTCCGTCTCCCAGTTCGCCGCCTACCGGCCGATCGACACCGACACGCACGTGCTCGAGCCCGCCGATCTCTGGACATCCCGACTGCCGAGCAAGTGGCGCGACGCGGCGCCGCAGATCGCCCGCGCCGGCGACAAGGAGATCTGGGTGATGGGCGGCAAGGGCATCGGCGCGCCGGGCGCGTATGCGATGGCGGGGTGGGATGGCGTGCTGCCCGACTTCCCAAACGGCTACGCCGACGTCGTGCGCAGCGCCGGCGACGCGCAGGAGCGGCTGGCGTACATGGACCGCGAGGGCATCCACGCCGCGGTGCTCTATCCGAACGTCGGCGGCTTCGCCTCCGACCGCTTCATCCACGCCGGCGATCGCGATCTCGCGCTCGCCTGCGTGCGCGCCTACAACGACTTCCTGGTCGAGTGGGCGGCGGCCGATCCGGCCCGCCTGCTGCCGGTGCTGGCGACGCCGTTCTGGGACGTCGCGGCAACGGTGCAGGAGATCGAGCGGGGCGCCGCGCTCGGCCATCGCGCCATCCTATTCTGCGGCCAGCCGCAGTTGCTCGGCCAGCCGGCGCTCGGCCACCGCCATTGGGACCCGGTGTGGGCGGCGGCGCGCGACACCGGGCTGCCGGTGAGCTTCCACGTCGGCGCCGGCGATCTCGCCGAGCTGCTCAGGGACGAGAGCGAGATGGGCATGTTCACCAACTTCTCGGCCAAGTCGGCGCTGGTCTTCATGCAGAACGCCAGCTGTATCTCCGAGCTCATCTTCGGCGGCGTCTGCCACCGCTTTCCCGAGGTGAAGTTCGTCTCGGTCGAGAGCGGCGCCGGCTGGATCAACTTCGTCCTGGAGGGGCTCGACTGGCAGTGGCAGAACGGCGGCACGCGCCGCGAGCACCCGGAGTACGCGTTGCTGCCGACCGAGTACTTCCGCCGGCAGATCTACGGCTGCTTCTGGTTCGAGCGCGCCGGCATCCAGGCCGCCATCGAGCGCTTCCCCGACAACCTGCTGTGGGAGACCGACTACCCGCATCCGACCTGCATGGCGCCGGGGCCGACGACGATCGCGACGCGCCCGGCCGAGTACGCCGTCATCGCGCTGGCGGCGATCGACGAGGCCAAGCGCTGCAAGGTGCTGCACGACAACTCCGCAGCGCTCTACCGCGTCGACTGAGGGCGCCGTGTCGCCGCCGCCGCGTCCGCTGCACGACGTCCGCGTGCTCGACTTCTCGTCGGGCATCGCGGGCGCGTACTGCAGCAAGCTGTTCGCCGACGCCGGCGCCGAGGTGATCAAGGTCGAGACCGCCGCCGGCGACCCACTGCGCCGCTGGTCGGCCAGCGGCGCCGAGCTCGGCGCCGACGACGCGCCGTTCTTCCAGTTCCTGCACTTCTCCAAGCGCTCGGTGGTGCTGGCGCCCGCGGCCGTGGACGAGGCGCTGTGCGACGCCGACGTGGCCATCGAGGGACCGGGGCCGGATTGGTTCGACCCCGCCGTCGCGGCCGCGCAGCACGCGCACCTCGTCGTCGTCTCGATCTCGCCGTGGGGACGCAGCGGTCCGTGGGCCGGGCGGCCGGCGAGCGACTTCACCCTGCAGGCGGAGAGCGGCTCGATCGGCGGCCGCGGCGTGCCGGGCGGCGAGCCGTTCGCCATCGGCGGGCGCACCGGCGAGTTCCTCGCCGGCTCCTACGCCGCGGTGGCAGCGCTGGCGGCGCTGCGCCGCGCCCGGCGCAGCGGCGAGGGCGAGTGGATCGACCTGTCGCTGCTCGAGACGCTGGCGCTCGGTACGACCAATTTCCTCTCCATCCTCTTCCAGATGCTGGAGATGCCGCCGTCGCTGCACGGCGGCGGCATGGCGACGGTCGAGACGCCGTCGATCGAGCCGACCGCCGACGGCTACGTCGGCTTCTGCACCAACGCGCGCCAGCAGTTCGCCGATTTCCTGCTGCTGATCGAGCGACCGGAGCTGCAGGAGGACGAGATGCTGGCGCAGGTGGCGGGTCGGCTGGCGCGCTTCGACGAGTGGCAGGGGATCGTGCGCGCCTGGACGCGCGCCCACACCACCGCGGCGATCGTCGAGCGCGCCACCGCGCTGCGCATTCCGGTCGCGCCGGTGCTCGACGGCGAGCGCGTGCGCGATCACCCCCAGGTGGTGGCGCGCGGCGTCTACCGCCAGGCGCCGGGCGGCGGCTTCGCGTATCCGCGTCCGCCGTACAAGCTCGACGGCGCCGAGCCGGCGCCGCCGACGCCGGCACCGCGCCTCGGTGAGCACGGCACGGCGATCGCGCCGCGTCGGCGCGCCCGTCGCCCGATCGGCGCGCGCGGCGTGCTGCCGCTGGCCGGCGTGCGCATCCTCGACCTCACCACCTGGTGGGCCGGGCCGGCGTGCACGCAGATTCTCGCCGCGTTCGGCGCCGAGGTGATCCACGTCGAGTCGCCGCAGCGCCCCGACGGCGTGCGCATGCTCGGCGGCATGGTCGCCGGCCGCTACCAGCGCTGGTGGGAGTGCAGCCAGTTCTTTCTCGCCGCCAACGCCGGCAAGCAGGCCGTCACCCTGCATCTGAGCGACGCGCGCGGCCGCGCGCTGCTCGGCGGGCTGATCGCGCGCGCCGACGCGGTGGTGGAGAACTTCACACCGCGCGTGCTCGACAACTTCGGCGTCGATTGGGACTTCGTCGCGCGCCACAACCCGCGCTGCCTCATGCTGCGCATGCCGGCGTTCGGCCTCGACGGTCCGTGGCGCGACGCCCCCGGCTTCGCCCAGACCATGGAGCAGCTGAGCGGGCTCGCCTGGGTGACCGGCCACCGTGCCGACCAGCCGCGCATCCAGCGCGGCCCCTGCGACCCGATGGCCGGCATGCACGGCGCCTTCGCGCTGCTGCTGGCGCTGCTGGAACGCGAGCGCAGCGGCCGCGGCATGCTGGTCGAGTCGACCATGCTCGAAGCGGCGCTCAACGCCGCCGCCGAGCAGGTGGTCGAATTCACCGCACACGGCCGGCGGCTGGAGCGCATGGGCAACCGCGCCCCGTACGCCGCGCCGCAGGGACTCTACGCCTGTCGCCCGGGTGCGGACGGGTTGCCGCGCTGGCTGGCGCTGTCGATCGAGACCGATGCCCAGTGGCGCGCGCTGTGCGCCGCGCTCCCGGCGATGGCCTGGGCGGACGACGCCGGGCTGGCGCGGCTCGCCGGTCGCCAGGCGCGCCACGACGAGATCGACGCGCGGCTGGCCGCGCTGTTCGCCGACGAGGAACAAGCGGCCGCCGTCGACCGGCTGATCGCCGCCGGCGTGCCGGCCGCCGCGGTGGTGAATCCGACCGCGATCCATCGCCATCCGCAGGTGATGGCGCGCGGCTTCTGCAGCGCGCCGCCGCACCCGGTGGTGGGCGCGATCGAGATTCCGGGTCTGCCGTTTCGCTGCCGCACGATCGACGTGCGGCCGCGCCGTGCCGCGCCGACGCTGGGCGAGCATAACCAGGAGATCCTGCGCGGCTGGCTCGGCCTGTCGGAGGCGGCGCTCCGCGAACTGGAAGCCGAGGGCGTCGTCGGCACGCGCCCGGTCGGCCTGTAGGCGGGGTCCGCACCGCGCCGCGGCGCAGGGCAGAGGGGGAGCAGCATGGCTCAGGAGACGGTGGACCTCGGATCCAGGTACCTCGACGCGCACGTCCGCGACGGCGTGCTGCACGTGCGCATCAACCGGCCGGAGAAGCGCAACGCGACGACGCAGGACATGTACCGCGGGCTGAAGCGGGCGGCGATCATCGCCGACACGACGGCGGCGATCGACGTGCTCTGCCTGACCGGCACCGGCGCCTACTTCGGCGCCGGCGGCGACATGAGCGGCGAGGCGGAGGACCGCGCGGGGCTGGCGAGCGAGCTCGACCCGACCGAGCACTTCCCGTTCCGCCACTTCGAGCGCTGCCGCAAGGCGGTGCTGTCGGTGGTGAACGGCCTGTGCCACGCCGGCGCGCTCAACCTGGTGCTGTTCAGCGACCTCGCCATCGCCTCCGATCAGGCGCGCTTCCGCGCCCCGGAGCTGCTGCGCGGCGCGCCCGATCCGTGGATCGCGTCGCGCCTGGCGGCCTACGTCGGGGTCGGCGTCGCCCGCTACCTGCTCTTCACCGCGGCGGAGCTCTCGGCCGCCGAGGCGTTGACGCTCGGCCTGGTCGGCCGCGTCGTGCCGCACGCCGAGCTGACGGCGGCCGCCGCGGCGACCTGCCAGCAGATTCGCCGCACCGCGCCGCAGGCGCGGGCCGCGATCAAGGATGCGATCACCCGGGGGTTACCGGTGCCGGATGTGCAGATCTTCCAGCGCGCCCTGCAGTCGCCCGAGTTGATGGAAGGGCTGCAGGCCTTCCTGGAGAAGCGCCCGCCGCGTTGGCCGCGGGGGTAGGCGGCGAGCCGCGGCGTGTCGTGTCCAGGCGATTCCCCCTGGCGTGACCCCATTCCTTCGGTCACCATCGCGCTGGCCCCGCGGGCCTGACGCATGGCGATACTCGACCTCCTTGCAGCGCGGATCGGGCTCGACCCGTTCGAGTATCTGGTCGTCACCATCGTCGGGATCATGGTCTGGACCTGGTGCTCGGTGATCGGCGACGTCGCGATCGACGGGCGCGGCGTCTGGCTGCGCTGGGGCAGCATCGCGCTGGCGGCCCTCGGCGCCGTGATGTTCTTCACCACCGCGCGGCTGCTGGAGTAGGGCGACCGTACGTTGCGACGGCGGGCGGTGCTGTGTACCCTCCGCCGCGCATGGATCGCCCGCCACCGTCCGACTTCATCCGCGACATCGTCGCGCGCGACCTGGCCAGCAACAAGCACGGCGGCCGCGTCGTCACCCGCTTCCCGCCCGAGCCGAACGGCTACCTGCACATCGGCCACGCCAAGTCGATCTGCCTGAACTTCGGCGTCGCGCTGGAGAACCACGGCGTCTGCCACCTGCGCTTCGACGACACCAATCCGGCCAAGGAGGACGTCGAGTACGTCGAGTCCATCCAGGCCGACGTGCGCTGGCTCGGCTTCGACTGGAAGGACAAGCTGTTCTACGCCTCCGACTACTTCGAGCAGTTGCACGACTACGCGTTGCACCTGATCCGCGCCGGCAAGGCGTACGTCTGCAGCCTGAGCCCCGACGAGGTGCGCGCGTACCGCGGCACGTTGACCGAGCCCGGGCGCGACAGCCCCTACCGCGTGCGCGGCGTCGAGGAGAACCTCGACCTGTTCGCCCGCATGCGCGCCGGCGAGTTCCCCGAGGGCGCCCACGTGCTGCGGGCGAAGATCGACATGGCATCGCCGAACATCAACATGCGCGACCCGGCGATCTACCGCATCAAGCGCGCGCCGCATCACCGCACCGGCGAGCGTTGGGTGATCTATCCGATGTACGACTACGCACACGCGCTGTCGGACGCGATCGAGGGGGTCACGCACTCGATCTGCACGCTGGAGTTCGAGGATCACCGGCCGCTCTACGACTGGGTGATCGAGAACCTGCCGGTGCCATCGCGCCCGGAGCAGTACGAGTTCGCGCGCCTCAATCTGAACTACACGGTGCTCAGCAAGCGCAAGCTGCTGACCCTGGTGGAGGACCGGCACGTCAACGGCTGGGACGACCCGCGCATGCCGACGCTCGCCGGCCTGCGGCGGCGCGGCGTGCCGCCCGAGGCGATCCGCAACTTCTGCCTCGCGGTCGGCGTCGCCAAGCGCAACAGCGTGGTCGACGTGGCGATGCTGGAGCACGCCATCCGCGAGGAGCTCAACCGCACCGCGCCGCGCGCCATGGCGGTGCTGAAGCCGCTCAAGCTGGTGATCGAGAACTACCCCGAGGGGCAGGTCGAGCAGATGACCGCGGTGAACAACCCGGAGGACGCCGCGGCCGGCACGCGCCAGGTGCCGTTCAGCCGCGAGCTCTACGTCGAGCAGGACGACTTCCGCGAGGATCCGCCCAAGCAGTTCTTCCGCCTGGCGCCGGGGCGCGAGGTGCGATTGCGCTACGCCTACTTCGTCAAGTGCGAGCGGGTGGTGAAGGACGCCGCCGGCAATGTCGTCGAGCTGCGCTGCACCTATGATCCCGCGACGCGCGGCGGTGATGCGCCGGACGGGCGCAAGGTGAAGGCGACGCTGCACTGGGTGTCGGCGGCGCACGCGCTTGCCGCCGAGGTGCGCAACTACGACCGCCTGTTCAAGGTCGAGAACCCCAACGTCGAACAGGACGGCCAGCCGTTCACCGCCGGGATCAATCCCGACTCACTCGAGGTGCTGCGCGAGTGCCGGCTGGAGCCGAGCCTGGCGGAGCTGGCGGTCGGCGCGCGCGTGCAGTTCGAGCGCCACGGCTACTTCTGCGTCGACCCCGACGCACGGCCCGGCGCGCCGGTGTTCAACCGCACCGTCGGGCTGCGCGACACCTGGGCCAACATCGAGAAGAAGGGCCGGGCGAAGTAGGCCAGCCGGCTCGCGGCGCCGATCTCAGGGCGTCGGAGACGGCGACGGTTCGAGCGGCGTCGGGGAGGGCGATGCCTCCTGCGCCGGCTCGACGGTCAGCGCGAAGCCCTTGTAGGCGGTGTCGCCGCTGTCGAAATCGAACACCCCGACAGTGAAAGGGTAGGTGCCGTCGAGCGTCGGCACGCCACGCAGCTTGCCGGTGTCCTGCAGGCTGATGCCGGGCGGCAGCAATCCGCTCTGAATGAACCAGACGTCGCCGCCGCAGTCGGAATTGAGCTCGACGAAGTAGTTCACGCCGACCACGGCGTCGGGCAGGCTCGGCGTGGTGATCGAGGTGCCGCAGTCCGAGCAGCCGCTGCCGAGCAGCTGGGTGGCGAAGAGGCCAGCGGAGGCGAGCAGGGCGAGCAGCAGACGGCGCGGCGTCACAGCCGCAGCTTAACGCCGCGCCGCGGATCTCAGTCAAGCGCGGTGGCGCGCGTCAGGCCGCGTCGGCGCCGCCGACCAGCGGCAGCGCCGCGTCGAGGCGGGCCACGGTGCGCGCCGGGCCGAGCACCTCGGCGACCTCGTAGATGCCCGGGCTGACGGTGCCGCCGGTGAGCGCCACGCGCACCGGCTGGGCGAGCTTGCCGAGCCCGATGGCGTGGCGCGCCAGCACCGCCTGGAAGGCGGCTTCGATCGACGCGGTGGTCCACTGCGGGAGCCCGGCGAGCGCGTCGCGCAGGTCGAGCAACGCGGCGCGGTTCGCCTTGCCGAGGTGCTTGGCGGCGGCGGCTGGATCGATGGCGACCGTGTCGCTGAAGAAGTAGGCGGCGAGCTCGGCCATCTCGTCGAGCGTGCGGGCGCGCTCCTGCAGGGTGCCGATCAGGCGGGCGAGCCAGGTGTCGTCGCCGGGGATCGTCCAGCCGCGCTCGGCGAGGAACGGCTTGAGCAGCGGCACCAGCTCGGCCGGCGTGCGGCGCTTGAGGTGCTGCGCGTTCACCCACTCGAGCTTCTCCGGGTTGAAGACGCCGGCCGAGGCGCCGACGTGCTCCAGCGAGAACTTCTCGATCAGCTCCGCGCCGCTGAAGATCTCCTGGTCGCCGGCCGACCAGCCGAGCCGCGCCAGGTAGTTGTTCAATGCCTCGGGCAGGATGCCGGCTTCGCGGTAGGACAGCACCGAGGTGGCGCCGTGGCGCTTGCTCAGGCGGGCGCGGTCGAGCCCGAGGATGAGCGGCACGTGCGCGAAGCGCGGGGTGGGGTAGCCGAGCGCCTGGTAGATGAGCACCTGCTTCGGCGTGTTCGCCAGGTGGTCGTCGCCGCGGATGTTGTGGGTGATCGCCATCAGCGCGTCGTCGACCACGACGCAGAAGTTGTAGGTCGGCGAGCCGTCGCTGCGTACGATGATGAGGTCGTCGATCTCCTGGTTCTGGAAGATCACCGGGCCGCGCAGCGCGTCGTCGACCACCGTCTCGCCGACCAGCGGCGTCTTGAAGCGGATGGTGAACGGCGCGTCGGCCTCGCTGTGTCCGGCTTCGCGGCAGCGGCGGTCGTACATCGGCTTGCCGCCGGCGGCCTGCGCGGCCTGGCGCTGCTGCTCGAGCGCCTCGGCGGTGCAGGTGCAGCGGTACGCGTGTCCGCCGGCGAGCAGGCGCGCGGCGGCGTCGCGATAGAGCGCGGTGCGCTCGCTCTGGAAGAACGGGCCCTCGTCCCACTCCAGGCCGAGCCAGCGCAGGCTGTCGAAGATCGCGTCGGTCGAGGCGGCGGTGGAGCGCTCGCGGTCGGTGTCCTCGACGCGCAGCACGAACACGCCGCCGTGGTGCCGGGCGAAGAGAAAGTTGAACAGCGCGGTGCGCGCGCCGCCGATGTGCAGGAAACCGGTCGGACTGGGCGCGAAGCGCGTGCGCACGGCGGACATGGAGGGCGGTTACCAGCGCCCCCGGAGGCAGTCAACGCGGTGGCGGGAGGCGCGCCAACAGCTTGCCATCGCGACAAAAGTTTGAGTAAGACACGCGCGTTTTCGGATACCGGCGCTCGTCACTGGGGAGGGGCGTGCTGGTGCAGAGAAAGGGGGGCGTTATGGCTCGAAGCGGTCACGCGACGCGAGGGCTGCGGATCGTGCTCGGGGCGTTGCTGTTGGCGCAGGCGGTGGTCGCACCCGCGCACGCCACACTGAAGTACGGGCCGATCGAGCTGTCCGGTTCCGTCGATTCGCAGACGTTGATCCGCACCAGTCAGATCGACAACTGGCAGTTCATCCAGAACCGCAACACGGCGCTGTTGCGGCTCGACTACGACTGGTTCCAGAACGGCAAGCTCATCGATCGGCTCGAGGTCCCGGGGATCAAGCGGTCGAAGCTCTACGTCCTGTACCGTGGCGTCTACGACAGCTTCTGGAACATCGCGCCGGGCGGCGCGCAGAAGGGCGTCACCGGCTACGACGACACGGTCGGCGGGCCGATCATCGGCAACCGCATCGGCAAGACGACCACCAACTGCGCGCCCGGCAGCCCGAGCCCGTGCCCGCTGAGCGGCAAGTACGCGCGCATCAGCAGCGAGGGCCGCAACGCGCTCGCCTGGGAGAACACGCTGCGCGAGGCGTACATCGACTTCGCGCTGTCCGATGCGCCGCTCAGCTTCCGCATCGGTCGCCAGCAGGTGATCTGGGGCGAGAGCGACCAGTTCCGCCTGATGGACATCATCAACCCGCTCGACACCACCTGGCATCTGCAGCAGGAGGACTGGGACAAGATCCGCATCCCGCTCTGGCTGATCAAGACGATCTGGGACGTCGGCGACGTCGGTCCGTTCAGCAACTCGTTCGCCGAGCTGGTGCTCAACCCGGGCGACTTCCAGGCCGGCAACAAGATCCAGTACCTGCCGGCGCCGTGGGCGATCCCGGTGCCCGACCCGACGCGCGCCGGTCAGATCCAGCTCGGCAGCCCGACGCAGCCGATCCTGCTGACGCCGGTCTTCAACCTGAACGGCACCAGCGTGCGGCAGGGCAACTTCTCGCGCAGCATCGAGGACGCCGGCGAGGTCGGCGTGCGCTGGCACAGCGTGTCCGACATCCCGCTCGTGAACATGCAGGGCTTCGAGTACACGTTCAATTACTACCTGGGGCGCAGCCGCGGCATCGGCGCGGTCGCCGGCGCGCCGCTGGCGCTCGACATCAATTCGGCGACGGTGCCGAACAGCTTCATCCCGGCCAACGCCTTCCGCCAGAACCCGGCCGATCCGAACAGCGCGCCGGCGTTGTTCTCCGGCCGCCCGGTGTTCCCGGCCAACGTCGACGCCGAGTACCGGATGCCCTACACCAGCATCTTCGGCACGACGGCGAACTGGTTCGAGGGCAACACCAACACCGTCTTCCGCATGGAGCAGGCCTACCAGATCGACGCGCCGATGCAGAGCGCGTCGTTCCAGGACCGCGTCGGGATCAAGCGCGAGAACGGCGAGCCGCTCACCGGTTCGTACGTGCCGCTGGGCTACACGACGCGCGACATCTGGGCCGGCATGCTCGGCTTCGATCGCCCGACCTGGATCAAGTTCCTCAACCCGCGCACCACGTGGTTCATCACCGGCCAGTACTTCTGGAGCTACGTCAACGGCGGGCACTCGTCGCTGCGCGGCTCGATCCTGAGCGCCGGCGAGCAGCCCTACTTCACCCCGAAGGACAACGTCAGCCTGCCCGCCAACCTGCGTCGCAACGGCGTCGGTCAGTGGACCAACGGCCCGTTCGCCGGCCAGGTCGAGCGCACGCAGAACTCGACCTACGGCCCCGGCACCGCCGACAAGTTCCGCCAGTGGGAAATGCTGGCGACGCTGGCGGCGACCTCGTTCTACGCCGGCGGCACGATCGTGCCGTTCATCGCCATCGCCATCGACCCGGTGAACCGCAACTTCCTGTCGCAGATGAAGCTCGACTACTTCATCACCAACAACCTGATCACCCAGTTCCGCCTCAACCTCTATTCCGACCTCGGCTCGCATCAGACCAGCCTCGATCCGTGGGGCGCCGGCGGCCTCAACGCCCGCCGCGACGAGATCGGCTTCAAGATCACCTACCAGTTCTGAGCTCGGCCCGGCCGGCTGGACCGGCGGACGCGGCCCCGCTTCCTCTGCGGAAGCGGGGCCGTTTGCCGTTGCCGGGGTGGAAACCGGCGCTCGTCCAAACGCCTTTCTTGACCCCCAACAGGCGAGTTGCTAGCAAAGCGAGTTCAGTCTGTTCGAGAACTTGCGACGCCAGGCGCGGTGACCCGATAACGTTGTTCTCGGTGCCCAGCGGGCGGGAAGTGGAGCGGCAGAGACGCGGTGATCACGGTGAAGGCACGTAGCTCAGGGGGAGAGCACTTCCCTGACACGGAAGGGGTCGGCGGTTCAAATCCGCCCGTGCCTACCATTCCCATCGCAGTGCCGGCGCTCCCCGCCGGCGCGCACCTCGCTCCAACGCCGAATACGAGATGTCGATCACGGTCACACTGCCAGACGGGAGCCGCCATCAGGTCGAAGCGGGCCTGTCCGCCGTGGCGGCGCTCAAGGCGGCCGGCGCCGATCTGAAAGGCGCCATCGCGGCGCGTCAGAACGGGCGGCCGATCGACCTGTCGCGGGTGATCGACGCCGACTGCGAGCTGGCGGTCATTCCGGCCGAGTCGCGCGATGGGCTCGACGTCCTGCGCCACTCCACCGCCCACCTGATGGCGCAGGCGGTGAAGCGCCTGTTTCCGGAGACGCAGATCACCATCGGTCCGGTCATCGAGGACGGCTTCTTCTACGACATCAAGAAGGCGACGCCGTTCACGCCCGAGGATCTCGAGCGCATCGAAGCCGAGATGAAGGCGATCGCCAAGCAGGACTTCCCGGTCGCGCGCGAGGAGATGGACCGCGACGAGGCGACGCGGTTCTTCCGCGAGCAGGGCGAGGAATACAAGGCGGAGATCATCGCCGGCCTCGCCGACCAGCGCGTCGGCCTCTATCGCCAGGGCGAGTTCGTCGACCTGTGCCGCGGCCCGCACGTCTCGCGCACCGGCGTGCACAAGGCGTTCAAGCTCACCGGTGTGGCCGGCGCCTACTGGCGCGGCGACGAGCGCAACGAGATGCTGCAGCGCATCTACGGCACCGCGTTCGCGAGCAAGGAGGCGCTGGCCGAGCACCTCGCCAACCTCGAAGAGGCGAAGAAGCGCGACCATCGCAAGCTCGGCAGGGAGCTCGACCTCTTCTCGTTCGACCCGGTGGCGCCGGGCAGCCCGTTTTTCCACCCCAAGGGCGCGGTGGTCTACAACGAGCTGATCCGCTACGTGCGCGGCCTCTACGCCAAGTACGGCTACGACGAGGTCGTCACCCCGCAGGTGATGGACGTCGAGCTGTGGAAGCGCTCGGGCCACTACGACAACTACCGCGAGAACATGTACTTCACCCAGCTCGAGGAGCGCGAGTTCGCGGTGAAGCCGATGAACTGCCCCTCGCACTGCATGATCTTCAACACCCGCAAGCGCTCCTACCGCGAGCTGCCGATCCGCTATGCCGACTTCGGCCGCCTGCACCGCGCCGAGCGCTCCGGTACGCTGCACGGCCTGACCCGGGTGCGCAGCTTCTCGCAGGACGACGCGCACATCTTCTGCATGCCGGAGCAGATCGGCGCGGAGATCAGCGCCTTCCTGCGCATGGTCGACGAGGTGTACGGCGACTTCGGCTTCGCCGAGCGGCGCGTCTTTCTCTCGACGCGCCCGGAGAAGTCGATCGGCAGCGACGCGATGTGGGAGCGCGCCGAGTCGGCGCTCGCCGAGGCGCTGCGCGGCGCCGGGATGGCGTACGAGATCAACGCCGGCGACGGCGCCTTCTATGGGCCGAAGATCGACTTCAACGTGGTCGACGCGCTGAAGCGCGGCTGGCAGCTGGCCACCGTGCAACTCGACTTCGGCGCGCTGCCCGAGCGCTTCGACCTGACCTACGTGCGGCCCGACGGAACCGAGGCGCGCCCGGTGATGATCCATCGCGCCATCCTCGGCACCATCGAACGCTTCATGGGCATCCTGATCGAGCACTGCGCGGGCGCCTTCCCGCTCTGGCTGGCGCCCGAGCAGGCGCGCGTGCTGACCCTCACCGAGCGCCAGGAGACCTACGGCGGCGAGGTGTGCGCCGCCCTGCGCACCGCCGGCTTCCGCGCCGAGGTCGACGCGCGCAACGAGAAGCTCGGCTACAAGGTGCGTGAGGCGCAGCTCGCCAAGGTGCCCTACATGCTGGTGGTCGGCGACAAGGAAGCCGCCGACCGCACGGTCGCGCCGCGCAGCCGCGCCGGCGGCACGCAGCAGCCGGCGTTGGCGCTGGACGCGTTCATCACCCAACTGCATGACGAAGTGAATCGCCGCGGCGCCGTCTGAGCGACCGCTGAAGGAGCTCCATATGCCGAAGATGAAGACCAACAAGGGCGCCGCCAAGCGGTTCAAGGTGACCGGCTCGGGCAAGATCGTGCGCAAGAAGGCCTATCTGCGCCACCAGTTGAGCTGCAAGACGCGCAAGGCCAAGCGCCACCTGCGCCACTCGGCGGTGGTCGATGCGGCCAACGCCCCCGCCATTCGCAAGCTGCTGCCGTACCTCTGAGCGGCGCAGGATACAGAGAGGTAGAGACATGCCACGCGCGAAACGAGGCACCAAGGGACTCGCCAAGCACCGCAAGATCCGCAAGCTGGCCAAGGGCAACGTCGGCGGCCGCCGCAAGCTGTACCGGGCGGCGCGCGAGACGATCGAGAAGGGGCTCGTCTACGCCTACCGCGACCGGCGGGTGAAGAAGCGCGAGTTCCGCGCCCTGTGGATCGTGCGCATCAACGCCGCGGCGCGTCTGATCGGGCTGACCTACGGGCAGTTGATGCACGGCCTGAAGAAGGGCGGCATCGACATCGACCGCAAGATGCTCGCCGATCTGGCGATGAACGACCCGAGCGGCTTCGGCGCCATCGCCGAGGTCGCCAAGGCGCAGTTGGCCGCCTGAAGCGTCCGCCCGCGGCGCGGCCGCGCGCCGCCCGGCGGGCGGCGGTCCGCGCATGAAAGAAGCCCTGGAGTCGATTCGCCGCGCCGCCGTCGAGGCGCTGGCGGCGGCACGTGACGAAGCCGCGGTCGAGGCCCTGCGCGTCCGTTACCTCGGGCGCCAGGGCGAGCTGACCACCGTCGTCCGGCAGATGCGCGACGTCGCGCCGGCCGACCGTCCGGCAATGGGCGCGCTGCTCAACGCCACCAAGGACGAGATCGAGTCGCGCATCGCCGCGGCGTTGGCTGACGCGCGCGGCGCGGCGCGCCAGGTGCGCGCCGCCGAGCGCCTCGACATCACCATCCCCGGCCGCCGACCGCCGCTCGGCCGCACCCATCCGCTGCTGCAGGTGATGGACGAGATCACCGACGTCTTTCGCGGGCTCGGCTTCAGCGTGGCCGAGGGGCCCGAGGTCGAGGACGACTACCACAACTTCGAGGCGCTCAACTTCCCCGACGATCACCCGGCGCGCGACATGCAGGACACGCTCTTCCTCACCGACGGGCACGTGCTGCGCACCCACACCTCGCCGGTGCAGATCCGCGTCATGGAGGCGCGCAAGCCACCGCTGCGCGTCATCGTGCCGGGCGCCGTCTACCGCCACGACAGCGACACCACCCACTCGCCGATGTTCCACCAGATCGAGGGCTTCATGGTGGACACGCGCATCACCTTCGGCGACCTGCAGGGCGTGCTGACGCATGCCCTGCAGGCGATCTTCGGCGCCGGCCTGCCGGTGCGCCTGCGGCCGAGCTTCTTTCCGTTCACCGAGCCGAGTGCCGAGGCCGACGTCGGCTGCTTCAACTGCGCCCGCGACGGCTCGCCGTGCCGCGTCTGCAAGGCGACCGGCTGGGTGGAGATCCTCGGCGCCGGCATGATCGACCCGAACGTGTTCCGCGCCGTCGGCTACGATCCGGAGGCGGTGTCCGGCTTCGCCTTCGGTCTCGGCATCGAGCGCATCACCATGCTGCGCTATCAGATCGACGACATCCGCCTGTTGTTCGGCAGCGACCTGCGCTTCCTGCGCCAGTTCTGATCGACCCGCGACGATGAAAGTCCTGCTCAGCTGGTTGCGTGAGTTCGTGCCGATCGCGTTGGAGACCCCGGCGCTGTGCGAGACGCTGTCGCTCGGCGGACTGGCGGTCGACGCCGTCGAGGCGCTGGGGGCCGAGATCCGCGGCGTCATCGTCGGCGAGTTGCTCGGCACCGCGCCGCATCCGCAGGCCGACCGCCTGACCCTGTGCGAGGTGCGCACCGGGCCCGGGGCGGCGCTGCGCGTCGTGTGCGGCGCCACCAACATGAAGCCCGGCGACCGGGTTGCCTACGCGCCGCCGGGCACCACCCTGCCGGGCGGCAAGCGCATCGAGGCGACCACCATCCGCGGCGAGGCGTCCGCCGGCATGCTGTGCTCCTCGGCCGAGCTCGGGTTGGGAGACGGGGGCGACGGCATTCTGCTGCTGGCGGCCGACGCGCCGCTCGGCGAGCGGGTCGGTGCGGTGCTCGGCGTCGAAGACACGCTGCTCGACATCGACGTCACCCCGAACCGTGGCGACTGTCTCAGCATCCTCGGCATCGCGCGCGAGATCGCGGCGCTGACCGATACCCGACTGCACCGCACCCGCCTCGCCGTGCGCGAGCGCGGCGGCGCCGCGGTGGATGCGGTGACGGTGCGCATCGAGGACCCGGCCGGCTGTCCGCTGTACGCCGCCCGCCTGATTCGCGGTGTCAGCATCGGCCCGTCGCCCGCGTGGCTGCAGCGCCGCTTGCAGGCGTTGGGCGTGCGCGCGATCAACAATGTCGTCGACGCCACCAACTACGTCATGCTGGAGCGCGGCCAGCCGCTGCACGCGTTCGACTTTGCCACGCTGGCACGACCAGAGGTCGTCGTGCGGCGCGCCGGCGCCAGCGCCACGCTGCGCACGCTCGACGGCGTCGACCGCACCCTGGCGCCGGACGATCTGCTCATCACCACCGGCGAGCAGCCGATCGCGCTGGCCGGCGTCATGGGCGGCGCCGACACCGAGGTGAGCGGCGCCACCACGACCGTGTTGCTCGAATCGGCCGCCTTCGACCCGACCAGCATTCGCCGCACCGCGCGGCGCACCGAGCTGCGCTCCGAGGCGTCGTATCGCTTCGAGCGCGGCGTCGACGTCGAGGGCGTGCGTCCCTCGCTCGACCGCGCCGCGGCGCTGATCGCGCAGCTCGCCGGCGGGACCGTCGCCCCCGGCGTCGTCGAGGCGCGTCCGCCGGTGCCAGCGCCGAGCGCCATCCACCTGCGCCCGAAGCGCGTCGAGGATCTGCTCGGCCTGTCGATCGGACGGGGCGAAATGGGCACCATCATGAAGGCGCTCGGCGCGACGATCAGCGCCGCGCCGCACGGCGCCATGCTGGTGACCGCGCCGAGCTGGCGGCGCGACCTGACGCGCGAGATCGACCTGATCGAGGAGATCGCCCGGGTCGGCGGCTACAGCCGCATCCCGGCGACCATGCCGTCGGCGCCGATCCAGGGCGGCACGCTGCCGGTCCGCATGCAGCGCGAGCGCGCGCTGCGCCAGATGCTCATCGCGATGGGCTTTCACGAGGCGGTGTTGCTGAGCTTCGCGGCGGTTCGCGCCAACACGCTGTTCCCCGGCTTCGGTCTGCCGGACGGGAACGCGGTGATCGCCAATCCGATCAACCGCGACGAGCCCGAGCTGCGCCGCAGCCTGCTGCCGGGGCTGGTGACGGCCTGGCGCACCAACCGCAACCAGGCGGCGCGCGGGCTGGCGGCGTACGGCATCGGGCGCGTCTTTGCCCACGACGGCACGCCGCGCGAGGCCTGGCGGCTCGCTGGCGTGCTGGCCGGCGAGGCGCCGATGCAGGGGCTGGGGACGGCGCGCGCCGCCGACTTCGCCGACATCAAGGGCGTCGTCGAGGCGGTGCTGGAGCGGCTCGCTGTGCTCGATCAGGTCACCTGGCGGCGCGCCGAGCGCGCCCCGTTCCACCCCGGTGCGAGCGCCGCGCTGCACTGCGGCGAGAGCCTGATCGGCTACCTCGGCGCGCTCCATCCGGATGTCGAGCACGAGCTCGAAATCGCTGATCCGTTCTGGGTCTTTGAACTTGACATCGAGAAACTGCTTCCATACGGTCCCGAGCAACATCGCTTCACCGAATTGCCAAGGTTTCCCGCGGCGGTGCGGGACGTCGCGGTGGTCGTCGACGAGAATTTCGCGTCAGATCGAGTCGTGCACTTCGTACGGCAATGGCGGCCTGAGTTGGTGGCGGACGTGTCCCTGTTCGACGTGTACGTCGGCGCGCCGATCGCGGCGGGCCACAAGAGCCTGGCCTACTCGGTCGCCTATCGCGCCGCCGACCGTACCCTGACCGACGACGAGGTGACCGCGCTGCACGACGAGCTGCGCGCCGCGTTGACGCGCGAGCTCGGCGTCGCGATGCGCGAGTAGCGGGCGTCCCACTCCTGGGCCGGAGGTTCGATGGCGTTGACGAAGGCGGACATCGTCGAGCGCATCCACGAGCGCGTCGGGTTCTCGAAGAAAGAGGCGAGCGAAGTGGTCGACTCGATCTTCGAGCTCATCAAGGGCCAGCTCGAGCGCGGACAGAAGGTGAAGGTGTCCGGCTTCGGCAACTTCGTCGTGCACGAGAAGCGGCCGCGCAAGGGGCGCAACCCGCAGACTGGCGAGACGATCGTCATCCGCGGCCGGCGCGTGCTCGGCTTCAAGGCCAGCCCGATGCTGAAGAAGAGCATGAATCCCGAGAGCTGATCCGCATGCCCGCCGGTCCGCCCGAGCTTCCCGACAAGCTGTACTTCAAGATCGGCGAGGTGGCGAAGATCGTCGGCGTCAAGCCCTACGTCCTGCGCTACTGGGAGACCGAGTTCCCGGTCATCCGCCCCGGCAAGACCCGCTCCAAGCATCGGCTGTATCGGCGCCGCGACGTCGAGGCGCTGCTGGAGATCAAGCGCCTGTTGCACAACGAGCGCTTCACCATCGAGGGCGCCAAGCGGCGCCTCAAGACGGCCGTCAAGACCGCCGCGCCGAGCCCCGAGCCGCGCCCCCAGCTCACCCTGCCGCTGGGCGAGCGCACCTACCGCAACATGCTGGTTCGCCTGCGGCAGGACCTGCTCGCCTTGTACGATTTGCTGCGCTGAGCCAGGCGGGGGCGGGGCGGGGCGCACGATCCTGCCGTCACGCCAGTAACGCGGTGGCTTCCATTTCCGTACAGCCGGCTCGCGCAGCCGCGCCGGGTCGCGCTTCAGGGCTGGCACATGCGTTGCTGATTCTCCGGCCGATGCCAGCGATTCATCCCGATGTCCCGTTGCGTTCTCGAACCCGAGCCGAAGCCGCGTTCGCCATCATGCGGGCGCTGCTGAAGGGCCGGCTGCTGTGGCCGTACGACGGCGCGCTGCCGCTGGAGGCGCTCGAGGCGCTGGTCGACGCGCCGTTGAGCGTCCTCACCAGCGCGCTGGCGCACCTGAGCGACGAGGGCGTCGTCCTGCTCGACCAGGATGCCGGCACGGTGCGCCTCAGCACCACCGTCGTACGCGAGCTGAACGGCGGGCCGTTGCTGCACTGACCCGCGGCGTGTCAGCGCAGCGCGCCGATCAGCCGCAGCACGGCGGCAGCGTCGTCGGCACTGACGCCGGCCAGCCCGTGCGCCGGCTGCAACCACACCTGATCGTGGACGTAGCGCGCCAGCAGTCGATCGCGCAGCGCGCGCACCTCGTCGAGCGGGCTGGGCCGCGCGCCGATCACCCCGAGTGCCAGCGGCTTGCCGGATCCGGTTGCGGCGATCGCCTCGACCAGGCGCGGGTGTCCGGCGCAGTCGACCGCGATCACGTCGCCGGGCAGCGTGTTGAGCTGCGCATAGCAGGCGCCGGCGTCGGCGCCGTAGGTCGACACGACGACCGTCGCTTGGCCGACCGCCGCGTCCACCGGCGGCTCGAGCAGCGCGCGCAGCAACTTGGCGTCGTCGGGCCGCGCCAGCAGCAGCGGCTCGTCGATCTGAATGCAGCGCACGCCGGCGGTCACCAGCGCGGTCACCTCCTGGGCGAGCAGGGCGGCGAGATCGAGCGCCAGGTCGGCGATGTGATGGTACGCCGTCGTCGCGATCTCGGCGGCGTGCGCCAACGTGTAGGGACCGGTGAAGGTGACCTTGAGCGGCGCGCCGGTCAGCGCGGCGGCACGGCGGAAGCCGTCGAGCAGCAGCGGCCGGTGCCGGCGCAGCTTGGCCTGTACGATCGGCCGCTGCGCCAGGCTGAGGCCGAGCGGCAGCTGATGCGGACCGCCGAGCCGCACGCCGTCGAGCGGCGCCAGCAAGGGCGTGATTGCATCGCGCCAGCCCGGCTGTCCGTCGGTGACCACGTCGAGCCCGGCGGCGGTCTGCGCGTCGAGCCACGCCCGCAGCTCGGCCGTCGATGCCGCGTCACGAAAGGGCAGCGCGCCGTGGTTGGCGCAGACGATGCGCATGCGGGAGCGATAGCCGCCGCGCTGCGGCGCGGCAAGCATGTTCGCCGGGTCGACACGCCGCCGGCGGCTTTGCGAGGCGGGCGGCGAGTGCGAGAATGCCGCGCATGCTCGATGTCGCGGTGCTCGGCGGTGGTCTGGTCGGCTGCGCGATCGCGCACCGCCTCGCCGCCGAGGGGCTGCGCGTCGGCCTGTACGAGCGCGGCCGCCTCGGTGGCGAGGCGTCGGGCGCCGCCGCCGGCATGCTGGGGGTACAGGCCGAGGCGGACGACGGCCTCATGCTGCGCCTCGGCCTCGCCAGCCGCGCCCGCTACGACACCTGGTTGCCAGTCATTCGCGAGACCAGCCGCATGGCGGTGGAGTGGTGGCGCGAAGGGACCCTCAGCGTCTGCTTCAGTGCCGCCGACGAGGCGGCGTTGCGTGCGCGGCGCGCGTGGCTGGCGAGCGAGGGCGCGCCGGGCGAAGGGCTCGATGCGGCGCAGTTGCGCGCGCTGGAACCGGGGCTGAGCCGCCGCGTGCGCGGCGGCGCGCTGTTTCCCCTCGACGTGCGGCTCGACAATGTCGCGCTCACCCGCGCCGTCGCCGCCGCGGCGGCGGCCGCCGGTTGCGTGATGAACGAGCACAGCGAGGTGCGCTCGGTGGTGGTCGAGCGCGGCCAGGTGAGCGGCATCACCACCGCCGCCGGACGGGTGGCGTGCGGCACGGTGGTCAACGCGCTCGGCGCCTGGGCGGCGCGGGTGCGCGGCATGACGCCGCTGCCGGTCGAGCCGGTGCGCGGGCAGATCGCGGTGCTGCAGGCGCGGCGTCCGCCGTTCCGCCACGCACTCTACTCGCCGCGCGGCTATGCGGTCGCGCGGCGCGACGGGCGCGTGCTGCTCGGCAGCACGCGCGAGGCAGCCGGCTTCGAGAAGCGTTGCACGGCCGGCGGCCTCGGCGCGATTCTCTCCGCCGGCCTGGAGCTGGCGCCGCCGCTCGGCGCGCTGCCATTCACGGCCTCGTGGTCGGGGCTGCGCCCGGGCTCGGCCGACGGCCGCCCGATCGTCGGTCGCGACCCGGCGGTGCGCGGTTACATCGTCGCCACCGGGCACTACCGCAACGGGGTCCTGCTCGCGCCGCTCACCGCCGACCTGGTCGCCGACCTGCTGCGCGGCACGCCGAACGACTGGACCGCGCCGCTGTCGCTCGAACGGTTCGCCGCCAGCGCGGCGGCGGCGCGGTCCTGAAGCCGCGGCGCGTTGACCGTCTGCCGGGCGACCGGTACAACTCGCCGCTGCTGTCGCGGCGGAACTGGGTGCTGGAGTCGCTCGAAGTCACACTGGTCATCTACCGCCGCGCCTTCGCGCGCGGCGCGGTGCTGGCCGTCAAGAACTGGCCGGTGTTCGGCTCACTGTTCGCGTACAGCGCGATCCTCGCCGCCGGTGCCTACGCGGCGATCTTCCTCGGCCTGGTCGGCGGGCTGCTGTTGTCGCTGCTCACCTCGGCGTGTCTGGGCTCCGGGCTCTACCTGGTCGAGATGATCGTGCGCACCAACAAGGTCACCTGGGAGGACTTCACGCGCAGCTTCGGCGTGTACTTCTGGGACGTCGTCGGGGTGAGCTTCGCGCTCTGGGTGTTCTGGTTCGTCGCCCGGCCGATCATCGAGCAGGTGCCGCAAGGCCCGGTGGTCGTGCTGGCGATCAACCTGGTGCTGTTGGTGCTCTTCAACGCGGTGCCGGAGCTCATCTACCTGGGGCACTACTCGGTGATGGCGCTGCTGTCGCGCAGCTACGAGTTCGTCACCAACAACTGGATCGAGTGGTTCCCGCCCAACCTGCTGCTGCTCGGGGGGTTGTGGTTGCTCTGGCAGCTGCCGGTCGACGGCTGGGCGCTGGCGCTGGCGAAGAGCGCGGTGATCTCGCTGGCGCTCTACTTCGCCATGGTGGTGCGCGGGCTCATCTTCATCGAGCTCGACGGCAGCACGCGCCGGGCGCGCGCCTTCCGCCACAAGATGGGGCGCTGATCAGGCGCGGCCGGCGTCCGCCGCCGGTGGAGTCTGCAGCTGGCGCGGCAGGCGGACGGTGAAGGTCGAGCCGCCGCCCTGGGCGGTTTCGACCTCGATGGTGCCGTGCAGCAGCTCGACGAACTGGCGCACGATGTAGAGGCCGAGGCCGACGCCCTGCGCGTTGGTCGCCACCGCGCCGGCGGTTCGGCGGAAGGGGTCGAAGATGTGCGGCAGGTCGGCGGCGGCGATGCCGATGCCGCGGTCGGTGACGCGCAGCAGGAGCTGATCGCCGCTCGCCCGGGCGACGCGCACCTCGACCGGCTGGCCGCCGCCGTACTTCACC
Source organism: Deltaproteobacteria bacterium (assembly GCA_033764095.1). Lineage (GTDB taxonomy): Bacteria > Desulfobacterota > Binatia > HRBIN30 > CADEER01 > JBDTMT01. The sequence continues at coordinate 37,737 of JANRJF010000218.1, forward strand.
GCGTTCTCGACGAGATTGCGCAGGATGGTGAGCAACTTCTCGCGGTCGGTGTAGAGGCGCGGCAGGTCGTCGGTGGCCGGCCAGATCACCGGCGCCTTCGGATTGTCGGGAAAGTCGTAGCGCAACTCGCTGAACACGCCGGCGAGCGGAAACTCGCTGCAGACGATCGCCTCGCGGCCGGACTGCAGGCGGTTGACCAACCGGCTGACGTCGAGCAGGCGCGACAGATAGCGGTGCAGGTTCTCGCCCGCCGCCTGCACCTTGCCGAGGACGGTGCGCTGCTCGCCGGGGATGGCGCCGAACTCCTCCTCGAGCAGCAGGTCGACGTAGCCGAGGATGACGGTCAACGGCGTGCGCAACTCATGCGAGATGGTGCCGAGGAACTCCGACTTGATGCGGTCCGCCTCCTGCGCGCGCGAGCGCTCCTGACGGGTGCGGTCGACCAGATAGCCGTAGAACGCGGCGGCGGTGAACAGGAAGGGGATGCGGATCAGCGAGGGCGAGTTCCACCACGACCAGCCCTCGCCGGTGACCGACATGACGTAGAGGTAGGCGCCGCACACCGCGACGGCGGCGAGCGCGATCAGCCACAGCGTCTCGCCGATGGCCGCGAGCAGCAGGATGAAGAAGTAGAGAAAGTAGAACTCGGCGGTGAACTTGCCGCTCAGCAACAGGGCGACGGTGATCCACAGTGTGTCGCCGACGATGATCGCCGGGCCGAAGTAGGGCGAGCCGGTGATCCGACCAGGCAACTGCGCCACGACGACGTTGGAGGCCAGCGCCAGCACCACCAGGAGGATCGCCGGCAGCGGCGGCAGCTGCAGGTTCTCCTCGACCAGCAGCAGGTACGCCGTCGCAATGATCAGCGTGTAGCGCAGCAGCAGGAAGGCGCGCTGCGGCGGCAGACTGTCGCGCGCCGGGTCATGGCGCACGAGACCAGCGCCCGGCGCCGGCACGTCGGCAGACGAAACCACCGGCGCCGTCGTCACGTCCACCGTCGTCGGTGGCGCCGGAGTCGCCATCCTGCTCACCCCCAGACCCTACTGCACGCGCTCACGAAAGAGGATTGAAAATCCTTCCCGGACGACGCGACGCAGCTGGCCCGAAAACGACGCGCCGCCGGTGCCTGTACCGTGCGCCGGCGCAAGAGGGGAGTCGGGAATTACCCTAATGCGCTCTCACTGGACGGGTGACTTGCGACGCGCCCGGCGCTTTGGCGCCGCGCCTTCGGTCTGATCAACCGTCGGCGTGGCCGCCTTGGTCTTGCGCGGCTTGGCGGTGCTGGCGCGTCGGGCGCGGGGCGTCTTGGTGGCCACCGCGTCCGCCGCGGCCGGCGCCGGTGCGTCCGCCGCAGCCGCCTTGGTTCGGCGCGGTTGCCGGGGAGCGCTGGCACGGCGCGTCCGCTGCTTCGCCGGGGCGCGCTCGGGCGCGG
>JANRJF010000219.1:0-7549 GCA_033764095.1 Deltaproteobacteria bacterium
GTCGCCGGCGGCGCCGCCGGGGCAGCCGCCACCGCGCGCGGCGGCGCCGCGGCGTCGTGCGCCGCCGTGAAGCGCCGCGCCTGGTGCGCCACGCCGAGCCCGGCGACGACCACGCACAGCGCGACGGCGGCCACGTAGCGGCGCCCGAACGGCACGCTGGCGCCGCGCCACCCGTCCTCCACCGCCGCCGGCTCGCGGCTCAGCAGCCCGAAGGCGACCAGCAGCACCATCGACTCCCAGTACAGGATGTCGGTGAGCAGGTAGATGTTGCCGTGCATGGACAGCAGCCCCGCGGCGACCAGCCGGCGCAGGCGCGGACCGACCAGCATCAGCGGACCGGAGCCCTCGAACGCCACGGTGGCCAGCGCGAAGAACGCCGCCACCGCCGGCGTCGACGCGGCGAACCAGCGGTAGTAACTGAGGAGGCCGTCGCTCACCAGGCCGTCCTGCCCGACGACGATGACCTGGATGGGATGCCCGCTCAGCCAGCTCGGCCCGCCGAAGACGAGCTTGCTGATCGCCGAGCTGCCGTAGGCCGCGCCGAGCAGCGCGATGGCGCCGACCCGCGCGTAGGATTCGTCGTCGGGCGTGCCGCGCCGCCGGCTGACCGCCAGGCCGAGCAGCCAGCCGCCCAGGCACACGCCGCTGAAGAACAGGTGCCGCCAGGGCGACCCGTAGAGCTGCGCGTGCACGCCGCTCAGCAGCGCCAGCGCCAGCAGGGTCGCGACGCCCGCCGCGAGGCGGCCCGGCGCGCGCGCGAAGCGATAGGCCGCGGCGCTGCCGAGCAGCACGATCAGCGCGGTCAGCGGCGGCCGCGACAGCAGGTCGCTGAGCCCCGCGATCGCCAGCCCCTGCGCCTGGGCCTCGGCGCGCGCCGCGGCGAGGAACACGTAGAAGGAGACCAGGTCGGCCGCCGCGACGATGGCCAGCGTCGCGCGCAACCCCGGATGGTGGTGGCCGCCGCCGCTCATCGCGCCGCCCGGCAGTGCGCGATCACGCAATCCGACTGGGGCACCGGGGCGGCGCCCGGCGCCACCTCCCAGGTGCGCGCGACGATCGTCACCTCGACGTCGCCGGGGCCGTGGTGCGCCTGGATGTAGTTGACCAGATCGTCCCAGTGATACTCGTAGCCGTGGCGATCGGCACAGGGCACCGCCGCACCGCGGAGCGGTTCGCGGCAGTCGTAGGCGCGGAACGCGGTCGCCCGGTGCGCCACGCCCTGCGCGTCGAGCACCAGCAGGTGACTGATCTGCGACGCCTGGCTGGGCGCGTACATGGAGAAGGTGTCGAGCGGGTAGACCAGCGAGGCGATCTGCTCGCCGCGCCGCATGTCGAAGCGCGCCACCCAGGCCAGCGCCAGGTAGGCGACGACGCAGAGCAGGCCGAAGCGGCGCCGATCGCGCCCGGCGCAGTCGGGGCGCGGCGTCATCGCCTTCCCGTCGGTCCCGCGCCTGGCGGACTGCCGCTGCCCGTCACGGTGCTCACGGCGCCAGCAGCGGCTCGAAATCGTCGAGCGGATCGACCCGCACGCCGCGCGCCGCGAAGCGCTCGCTGAGCGAGCGGATGGTGGCGACGCCGTACGCCTCGGTGGCGAAGCGCGACAGGCCGTGCTGGTCGTAGAGGTGCTGCACGCGCTCGCCCAGGTAGAGCCGATCGAGCCGCACGGCGCGCACGTACGGCGCCACCTGCGCGACCAGGTTGTCGACGTCCATCGGCAGGACCGGTTGGATGACGGCAAAGGTGCGCACGCCCGCCTCGTGCAGGGCGCGCAGCGCCGCGAGACGCTCCGCGATCGGGTCGGCGTGCGGCTCGAAGATGCGCCGGTAGGCGTCGTCGTCGGTGGGAATGCTGAAGCCGACCAGGGCGCGCCGGAAGCGGCGCAGCAGCGCCAGATCCTCCAGGATGCGCGGTGCGCGGGTCAGCACCACCGGCACCAGCTCGCTCTCCAGCAGCACCTCCAGGCACTGGCGCGTCACCCGGTAGCGCCGCTCCGCCGGCTGGTAGGGATCGGTCAGGATGGGGCTCATGCGCACGGTGCCGCGCTGACCGGCGATCTCGCCGCGCAGCACCGCCGCCGCGTTGACCTTGACGTCGAGGTGCTGGCCCCAGGGCACCTCCGGCAGGCCCTGCAAGCGGCGCGAGAAGTCGGCCCGGTCGCTGACGTAGCAGAACGGACAGGCGATCATGCAGCCGACGTAGGGATTGATGTAGTAGCGGCCGCGCGCCTCGCGCATCAGCAGGCGGTCGACGACCACCTCGCGCACCGCCACCTTGGGCGGCGGCGGCCGCTCGGGATCGGGCAGCGCCGCCTCGCGCCCCGCCACCGACGCGATCACCGCGTCGAGGAAGGCGCGGTCGGCGTCGCTGAGCGGCCGGTCGTCGAACTGGCGCCGCACGCAGACGTTGAAGCGGTGGGTGCGCGTGTAGCAGTCGAGCGCATCGTTGCGCCGCTCGAACTCGAGCAGCAGGCAGGTGTCGCCGCGCTCGAAGGTCAGGCAGATCGCCTGCTCGACGTCCCAGGTGATCAGCTGCCAGCCGGACGCGGCGAACTGTCCCGCGAGGATCGGCGCCAGCAGCTCGCCGGCGATGCCGTCGAGCGTGCGCGATACCGGCTCGGGTGGCACGCGCCCTCACTCCGTCCGGGCCATGCGCGCGCCTACGGCGCGTCTTTCGCCAGCCGCCCGTCGAACGGCGCCGGCTCGGCCGCCAGGCTGGTGACGACGGCGGCCGCCTCGGGGCCGGCCGCCGGATCGAGCAGCTCGAACAGGCGCGTCGACACCGCCAGGTGCTCGCGGCACTCGACGCAGTGCGGCCGCTGGCCGATCAGGTCGCCCTGGGCGCGGAAGGTGCGCACCGGGTTGACGCCGCAGTAGGGCTTGTTCCAGCACTCGGCGCACTGCGGCAGCGTGTCGAGCAGCGACGCCGCGGCGAGCGCGCGCGTGGTCGGATGGCGGACGACGTCGGCGAGCGTCACCGCGCCGACCGCGCCGAGGCCGAACAGCGGCGCGCCGTCGGCGTCCAGCCCGCGCGCCTCGTCGCACGGAAAGACCTGGCCGTCGGCGCCGTAGACGAGCTGGCCGGTCCCGGCGCCGCACGGCGACTGCAGGTCGACGACGCCGGGATCCTCGTGGCCGAGGATCTTCTGCGCCACCACCGTGGTCAACCGGTCGGCGATGGCGACGCCGGCGCGGCGGCGCGCCAGGACCTCCTCGCGCAGCTCGCGCACCAGCGCCAGGTACTCGTCGTCGGCGAGCCCCAGCGCCGCCCAGGTCGCGTCGTCCAGCCGCGCGCGTGACAGCGGCCGCGGATCGACGGTGGGCAGGCCGCGCGCGACGTACTCCGCGACGATCGCGGCGGCGGCGCCGCGGCTGTGCCGCGTCATCCGCGCCAGCGCGTCGACCACGCCGCGCGCATCGCGGCCGGCCGCGGCGGCGCGCCGCTGCAGGTCGGCGACCCAGCCGACCACCTCGGCGTGCGCGCTGCCGCCGAGCTGCGCCCGGTTGGCGTCGTGCAGCGCCGCCGGCCCGTCGAGGGTGGTGATCAGCTGCACGCCGCTGGCCACCAGCCACTCGGCGATCTCCGCCGTCATCGCGGTGAGGTTGCTCAGCAGCCGCAGGCTCAACGCCTTACCGGCGGTGCGTTGATTGCGCCGCTGCGCCTGCGCGACGAAGCGGCGCAGCAGCTCGAAGTGGCGCAGCGGCTCGCCGTCGTCCGCCTGCAGCTCGAAGACCAGCGCCGGCGACGTGCTCTGCAGCGCCAGCTCGGCGACCCGCTCGGCGGTGGTCTCGCTCATCGCCCCGTCGGGACCGCTCAGCGTGACGACGTGCAGGTGGGGGCCGCGCTGCAGGTGCCGGTTGCGCTGCGCGACGCGCGCCACCAGCGCATCGACGTCCAGCCCCTCGCGCACGAGGCCCTTCTGCTGGCACTCGGCGAAGCGCGGGTGGCCGGCGACGACGCGCCCGGCGAGCAGGTCGGCGAGCTCGGCCGGGTCGAGCCACGCCCAGTCGCCGCCGTCGGTGGTGAGCAGCGCCTTGCCGGCGACGCTCCCCCAGCGAAAGAAGCCCAGGCCGTCGGCCGCGGCGTCCGCCAGCGGCAGCGTCACCGAGCGTGACACCTAGGCGTTCTCCGGGCGCGCCGACTGCCGCACCCGCAGGATGGTCTCGTGCAGCACGTGGTTGGCGAAGGCGCGCGCCACCATCTGCGGGTCGAGCTCGGCGACGTCGGCGATCAGCACCTCGGTCGCCTCGCCGCTCGCCGTCACCTCGATGCGCGCGTAGTCGCCGTAGGCCGCCGCCGCCGCCTCGACGGCCTCGGGCAGGTACAGCGAGCGGTCGAAGACCAGGCGCTCAGCCATTCGGATCCTTCTTCGAGGCGTCCGCCTGCTGCGCCTCCCACGGCACCATGATCTCCAGCGGGTCCTCCAGCAGGTCGTCCGACTCCAGCTCGGCCAGCAGGTCGTCGACCAGCGGCGCCGGCGCCGCCGCGCGCAGCGCCGCGGCGGTGTAGTACTCGCGCAGGCGCGTCGTCGACTGCGCCAGCCGCAGGCGCGTCACCTGCGCCAGGCACTCGTTGACGAACTCGCCGGCGAGTTGATCGAGCCCGTCGGGCGTGGCCGGCTCGCGCGCCGACAGGGTCACCGCCACCACCCCGGGCCGCGCCCGGGTGAGGAACACGAAGCAGCGCTCCAGGTAGAGGTAACAGGCCCCGTAGATGGCCTCGAGCGGGTAGACGCTCTCGTCCAGCTCGCACGCGACCTGGTCGGCGCGCAGCGCAAATCCGAGGCGCGACGCCGTCTCGCCCTTGTCGGCCGAATCGCTCACAAATGCTGCGGCTACCACAGCGCGCTGGTGAGGCGCAACGCCAATATCGGCACGCGACGCGCGTCGCCGCGCCTTGTCGGGCTGGGTGCGGCGCGCTACAGGCCGGCGCCGGTCATGTCCAGCGAAGCGAGCCACGACCCCGTCCCGCGCCTGTCGATCACCGCCCCCTGCTTCAACGAGGTGGAGGGCATCGCCGCGGTGGTGGCGGAGTGGGACGCCGTCCTCGCTGCCTGGCCGGCGGCGAGCGAGATCGTGCTGTGCAACGACGGCAGCACCGACGGCACCACCGAGCTGCTCGACGCGCTGCGGGCGCGCTACCCGCGCCTGCGCGTCGTGCACAACCCGACCAACGGCGGCTACGGGCACGCCCTCTCCTGCGCCATCGCCGCCAGCCGCGGCGAGTACGTCGCGACCATCGACAGCGACGGGCAGTTCGACGTCGCCGACGCCATCGCGCTGCTCGACGCGCTCGAGCGCGGCGGCTACGACGCGATGACCGGCTGGCGGCGCGGCAAGCAGGACAGCCCGCTGCGGGTGGCGGCGGACCGCGGCATGAACCTGCTCGTCCGCCTGCTGTTCGGCACCCGCCTGCGCGACACCAACTGCGCCATCAAGGTCGCGCGCGGCGCGCTGCTGCGCGGCCTGCGCATCGAGGCGCGCGGCTATCCGACGCCGACCGAGATCTGCCTGCGCCTGGAGGCGCGCGGCGCCCGCCTCGGCGAGCACGGCGTCACGCATCGCGAGCGTCCCGCCGGCATGAGCAAGCTGCACCCGTGGCGCACCGCCTGGAGCTTCTTGCGCTTCCTGCTCTACCTGCGATGCAAGTTGAACCTCTCCCGGGCCGGGATTATCGTCGACCGATGACGCCGGCCGACGCCCCCGCCCTCGGCGTGATCCTCGCGGCCGGCAAAGGCACCCGCATCCTGCCGTTCAGCGAGCAGTATCCGAAGCCGATCCTGCCGATCCTCGGCAAACCGCTGCTGCAGCACCAGATCGAGTGCCTGCGCGACATCGGCGTGCGGCGCATCATCATCGTCATCGGCCACCTCGGCTTCGCCGTCGTCCGCACGCTCGGCGACGGCCGCGCGCTCGGCGTCGAGATCGAGTACGTCGACCAGGGGCAGACGCTCGGCATCGCCCACGCGGTGAGCAAGCTGGAGGGCCGCATCGACCGCCCCTTCCTGCTCTTCCTCGGCGACATCTTCTTCCTGCACGAGGACCTCGGCAGCATGCTGGCGATGCTCGGGCGCGACGACGTGCACGGCGTCCTGGCGGTGAAGGAAGAGCCGTCCACCGAGGCCATCCGGCGCAACTTCGTCGCGCTGGAGGACGACGCTGGCTTCGTCAAGCGGGTCATCGAGAAGCCGCAGTACCCGCCGACGCGGCTCAAGGGCTGCGGGCTGTACCTCTTCGACCCGGTGTTCTTCGACGCGGTGCGGCGCACGCCGCGCACCGCGATGCGCGACGAGTACGAGATCACCGACGCCATCCAGATCTTCATCGACGACGGCCATCGCGTGCGCGCCGCGCGCGTCATCCGCGACGATCTCAACCTCAGCCATCCCAGCGACCTGCTCGACATCAACCTGCGCCTGCTCGGCGCGCGCAACCTGATCGGCGAGCGCGTGCAGCTGGCGCCCGGCTGCCAGGTCGAGCGCAGCGTCATCATGGACGGCGCCCGCGTCGAGCGGCCGATCGCGATCCGCGACAGCCTGATCTTCCCCAACGCCACCGTCGCCACCACCAGCGACCTGACCCGCGCCATCGTCACCGGCGAGCAGGTGATCGAATGTCGATCCAGCGCGTACTGATCACCGGCGGCGCCGGCTTCATCGGCCACCACCTGGCGCACGCCCTGGTGGCGCGCGGCGTCGCGGTGACGGTGCTCGACGACCTGTCGATGGGCCGCCGCGAGAACGTGCCGCCCGGCGCCCGCCTGGTGGTCGGCGACGTGCGCGATCCCGGCGCGGTCAGCGACGCGCTCGACGGCGTCGACGCGGTGCTGCACGAGGCGGCGATCGTCTCCATCCGCGCCAGCGTCGAGCACTTCGTGCGCGACGCCGAGGTGAACCTGATGGGCACGCTGACGCTGCTGCAGCAGATGGCCGGCCGCCCGATCCGGCGCGCCATCCTGGCCTCGTCGATGGCGGTCTACGCCGACTGCGCGACGCCGGCGCCGATGGCCGAGCAGGCGCGCACCGAGCCGATCGCGCCCTACGGCGCCGCCAAGCTGGCCGCCGAGCGCTACTGGCTGATGATGGGCGCGCAGGCCGGCATCCCGGCGACGGCGCTGCGCTACTTCAACACCTACGGGCCCAACCAGACGTTCACGCCGTACGTCGGCGTCATCACCATCTTCATCCGCCGGCTGCTCGCCGGGCAGCCGCCGGTGATCTTCGGCGACGGCGAGCAACGCCGCGACTTCGTCCACGTCAGCGACATCGTCGGGGCCAACCTGGCGGTGCTCGACGCGCCGGACGCCGCCGTCGCCGGGCGCGTGTTCAACGTCGGCACCGGCCGCGCCACCTCGGTGAACGAGATCGCCAACGGCCTGGTGGCGGCGATCGCGCCGCACCTCCACCCGCAGGACGCGCCGGCGCAGGCCGGCGAGCTGCGCAACGCGATCGCCGACCCGTCCGCCATCCGCGCCGCGCTCGGCTGGTCGGCCCAGCGCGCGCTCGACCTCACCGACGTGGTGGCCTACTGGCGCGCGGCGGCGCCGCCGCGCG
>JANRJF010000220.1:0-28497 GCA_033764095.1 Deltaproteobacteria bacterium
CCGGTGAGCTCCTTGACGCTGTGCTGGGTCGGCTTGGTCTTCACCTCGCCGGCGGCGGAGATGTAGGGCACCAGGGTGAGGTGCACGTAGAGCACGTTCTCGCGGCCGCGGTCCCAGCGGAACTGGCGGATCGACTCGACGAACGGCAGGCTCTCGATGTCGCCGACCGTGCCCCCGACCTCGCCGATCAGCACGTCGCAGCCCTCGGCGGCGGCGAGGATGCGGCCTTTGATCTCGTCGGTGATGTGCGGGATCACCTGCACCGTGCCGCCCAGGTAGTCGCCGCGCCGCTCGCGGCTGATCACCGCGTCGTACACCTGGCCGGTGGTGAAGTTGTTCTTCTGGCTCATGCGCACCGACAGGAAGCGCTCGTAGTGCCCGAGGTCGAGATCGGTCTCGGCGCCGTCGTCGGTGACGAACACCTCGCCGTGCTGGAACGGGCTCATCGTGCCGGGATCCACGTTGATGTACGGGTCCATCTTCAGGATCGAGACCTTCAGCCCGCGGCTCTCCAGCAGGGCGCCGATCGACGCCGAGGCGAGGCCCTTGCCGAGCGACGAAACGACGCCGCCGGTGACGAAGATGAACTTGGTCTTCTTCATGTCAGTGGCCATCCGCTCCCCCCTCTCAGCGCGGCGCCATCGCCGCCAGCTCCTGCCGCGCCCGTTCCAGGTCGCGCGGCGTATCGACCTCGATCGACGGCGTCTCCACCGCGATCACCTTGATGCGGAATCCCCATTCCAGCGCGCGCAGCTGCTCGAGCTGCTCGGCCTGCTCCAGCGGCGTCGCCGCCAGGCCGGCGAAGCGCAGCAGGAAGTCGCGCCGGTAGACGTACAGCCCGATGTGCTTGTGCCCGAGGCCCGCGGCGACGCCGTCGGCGCGCTGGTAGGGCAGCGGGCTGCGCGAGAAGTACAACGCATAGCCGTCGCGATCGGTGACCACCTTGACGACGTTGGGGTTGTCGCGCTCCTCGCGGCTGCGGATCGGCGTCGAGATGGTCGCCATCGGCAGGCCGGCGTCGTCGAGCAGCGGCGCCACCGCCGCGCCGACCATGCGCGGGTCGAGCAGCGGCAGGTCGCCCTGCACGTTGACGATCACCTCGGCGTCGAGCCCGGCGGCGACCTCGGCGATGCGGTCGGTGCCGGTGCGATGCTCGCGCCGGGTCAGCGTCGCCTCGCCGCCGAACTGCGCCACCGCGTCGCGGATGCGGGCGTCGTCGGTCGCCACCACGACGCGCTCGACACCGGGCGCGCGCGCGGCGCGTTCATAGACGCGCTGGATCATCGGTTGCCCGGCGATGTCCGCCAGGGGCTTTCCGGGGAGACGGGTGGACTCGTAGCGTGCGGGAATGATTGCGACGACGCGAGCACCCATCTGAATACACGCGTGGCGCAGGACACGCCACGGCAGCGCGGGTTATAGCAAGGGTCGGAAGCGTGTCAATTTGGGGCTCTGCGCGACCCTGCGCAGAGCGCAGGGCGTGGAGACAAGCACATGGATTCTCGCCAGCTCGAGTCGTTGACCGGCACCGCTGCGCGCGCCGGCGGGAAGTCCTACACGGCGGTGCGCCACGAGCTCGTCAGCGGCGACATCCTCTGCTTCCGCGGTCGCGGCCTGGTGAGCGGCGCGATCCGCTGGCTGACGCGCAGCCCGTACTCGCACGTCGGCCTGGTGTACGTCTTCAAGCAGCGCGTCTTCTGCCTCGAAGCGACCGGCATCGGCGTACACCTGATCCTGATGTCGGAGCTGGTGAAGCGCTACCACGGCGGCATCGACTACTACGCGCTGCGTGACGTGCCGCCGGAGAGCCGTGACGCGGCGATCGACTTCGGCTTCGGCCAGCTCGGCAAGCTGTATGACCACGCCGGCATTCTGCGGTTTTTCTGGTTCCTGCTCGTCGGCGCGCGCCGTCGCAGTCGTGAGCGCAGCTTCTGGTACTGCTCGGAGATCGTCGCCGAGTGCTACCGCGCCGCCGGCGTGACGCTGGTGCCGGGCCGCGTCGGCTACGTCTCCCCCGCCGATCTCGCCGCCAGCCCGCGCCTCGCCTTCGCCTTCCGCATCAAGCGCGACTGATCCGGGCTTGATCTGCGCGGTGCGGAATGATTATTCCGCTCCATGCCGCGCGTCGCGACCCAAGCCAGGCCCGCTCCCGCCGACAAGCGTGAGGCGGTGCTCGCCGCGGCGTTGGAACTGTTCAGCGAGCGCGCCTTCGACGGTACGCCGATGCCGCTGATCGCCGAGCGCGCCGGGGTCGGCGCCGGCACCATCTACCGATACTTCGCCAGCAAGGAGGCGCTCGGCAACGCGGTCTACCGCGACTGCAAGCTGGCGCTGCAGCGCCATCTGCTGGAGCATGCCGCCGGAGCCAGCGACGCGCGCGGCGGCTTCGGCGCCATGTGGCAGGGGCTGTGGAGCTTCTTTCAGGCCCAGCCGGCCGCCTGCCGGTTCCTGGAGACGCACAGCCACGCCGGTTATCTGGACGACGCCAGCCGCGCCATCAGCGACGCGGTGTTCGTCTCGATCACCGAGTTCATCCGCCGCGGCCAGGCGGCCGGGCACATCCGGCTCGCACCGCCGCCGGTGCTGATCGCGCTCGCCTTCGGCGCCTTCATCGGTCTGGTCAAAGAAGCCGACGCCGGCCGCTTCGCGCTCGACCAAGCGGTCATCGACCAGAGCGAAGGGCTGCTCTGGGACCTGCTGAAAGCCTGATCGCCAAGGCAGCGCAGCCGGCAATGCGGTCATTCTGTTTGGGAATGAACATTCATTCGATCCGCGGGCGACGGCCCGTGGCGAGGGAGGACGGGCGATGGCGATTGCAAAGGCGGTTCTGATCACCGGCTGTTCGACCGGCATCGGCCGGGCGACGGCGGTGCAGTTGGCGGCGAAGGGCTGGTCGGTGTACGCGACGGCGCGGCGCGTCGAGAGCGTGGCCGACCTGGCCGAGCAGGGCTGCAAGCTGCTGCCGCTCGACGTCTGCGACGAGGCGTCGATGCAGGCGGCGGTGCACCACGTGGAGGCGGCAGAGGGCGCCATAGGCGTGCTGATCAACAACGCCGGATACGGTTCGGAGGGGCCGGTCGAAGAGGTGCCGATGGACGAGGTGCGGCGCCAGTTCGAGACCAACGTCTTCGGGTTGTTGCGCCTGACGCAGCTGGCGCTGCCCGGCATGCGGCGCCAGCGCTGGGGCCGGGTGGTCAACCTGAGCTCGATGGGCGGCCGCATGACCCTGCCCGGCGGCGGGATCTACCATGCCACCAAGTACGCCATCGAAGCGCTGAGCGACGCGCTGCGTTTCGAGGTGCGCGGCTTCGGCGTCGACGTGATCGTGGTCGAGCCCGGCGCGATCAAGACCGAGTTCGGCAACACCGCCATCGCGCGCGTCGAGGCGCTCGGCGGCAGCGACGACTACGCCGGTTTCCGCGACGCGCTGAAGCAGAACATCCGCAACGCCTACGAGGGGCCGATGGCGGCGTTCGCCGTCGGACCGGAGGCGGTGGCGCGGGTCATCGAGCGTGCCGTCGCCAGCCGGCGCCCGCGCACCCGTTACGTCATCACCGCCGGTGCGAAGATGCTGATCGGTCTGCGCGGCTGGCTGCCAGATCGAACCTTCGACGCGTTCCTGCGCACGCAGTTTCCGTCGCCGGGGCGTTGAGCACTTTCCCCACAACGACACGACGGCACAACGAATCACAACGCCGATCGTTGACTCGTTGTGCCGTCGTGTCGTTGTGGTGAAGAGCGCCCATCTTGATCCGCCCGCGCGCGATTGCTTGGGTTCGCCCATGCCGCGCGCGCTCGTTCTGCAACACGTCGCCGTCGAAGGCCCCGCCGCGCTGGGCGAGGCGCTGCAGCGTCGTGGCGTCGAGCTGCAGGCGGTACGGATCTTCGCCGGCGAGCCGGTGCCGGCGCAGTTGGAGGCCGACGCGCTGGTCGTCATGGGCGGGCCGATGGGCGTCTACGAGAGCGACCGCTATCCGCATCTCAGCGACGAGCTGCGCCTGATCGAGGCGACGCTGGGGCAGGGCAGGCCGGTGATCGGCACCTGCCTGGGCAGCCAGCTGCTGGCCGCGGCGCTCGGCGCGCGCGTCTACCCGAACACCCGCAAGGAGATCGGTTGGTACGAGGTCGAGCTCGCCGCGGCGGCGCGCGACGACCGCCTGTTCGCCGCCGCGCCGCCGCGCTTCACGCCGGTGCACTGGCACGGCGATATCTTCGACCTGCCGAACGGTGCCGTGCGTCTGGCGCGCTCGGCGATCAGCCCGACGCAGGCGTATCGCTACGGCGACAACGCCTACGGGTTGCTCTTCCATTTGGAGCTGCGCCGCCCGCACCTCGACAGCTGGATGACCGCGTTCGCCGACGAGTTGGTCAGCGAGCAGATCGCGCCGGCGTCGATCATCACGCCCGACGTCGACGCGCGCCTGGCGGCGGCCGACGCGGTCGGCGCGCCGCTGTTCGACCGCTTCGCTGCGCTGATCGCCGGCAGCTAGCCGTCGCGCCCGCTCGCCGTCCAGCGGGAGCTTAGCCAGTAGCGCGGCCCTCCGTGGCCGCTCCTCACTGGCATCAGGCGGCCACGGAGGGCCGCGCTACCGATTCTGCCTGCTGCTGCGATCTCAGGTTGGCGCACGCAGGAGGTCGAAGTAGCGCACCAGGCCGGCGACCGCGACGCCGTCGCGGCGGTAGCCGAGGTAGCCGTCCGGCGAACGGCGATCACCGCCGGCCCGCGCGGGCCGTAGGCGGTGGCCGCCTCCACGTCGGCCGGCGTCGGGCACCAGGCGAAGAGGACGTGCCGTGTTCCGCGCAACAGATCGAAGGCGCGCAACGGCGCCCCGCTTCCCTCGCGCCGCAGACCGCGGGCGTCGGGCGCGCGCTCGCCGGCGCGCGGCGCGCCGTCGCTGAATGACGCCGCGCCGGCGTCGTCCTGCTGCAGACCGGTGAGCTGTACGCGGCGCTCGACCGTTCCGCCGAGCCGGGCGAGGTGTTCGGTCAGCACGCGCTCGGTCTCGTTCCGCGGCAGCGCCAACGACCCGAACGGCAGGTCGAAGCCGTCGAGCGACATCGCTTGCTCCTGCTCGCCGTTGACGTAGGCGCGCATGCTGCGCAGCCAGACGCCGGCCTCGATCGCCGCCTCGACGACGCCGATATCGTCGAACACCTCCATCGAGCGCGGCGAGACGCCGATGGCGCGGCAGTAGGGGCTCGGCGCCGGCAGCGCGTCGACGATGCGATTGGCGATGCCGTGGCGCCGCAGCTCGGCGGTGAGCACCAGGCCGACCGGGCCCGCACCCACGATCAGGACATCCGTCATGCGGCACCATAGCGACGCGATTGCGCGCGGTTCGACGAGCGCCGCGGTCTTTCACTCGCCGCGTGACACTCGCTATAGCGGCGGACGTCATGCGCCTGGCCGACGTCGACTTCACCGACCTCGACAACTTCGCCGGCGGGTTCCCGCACGCGTTGTTCGCGCTGCACCGGCGCGAGGCGCCGGTATGGTGGCACGCACCGACCCGCCACACGCCCGACAACGAGGGGTTCTGGTCGGTGGCGACCTACGACGAGGTGTTCCAGGTGTTGAAGGACCCCGACACCTACTCGTCGGAGCGCGGCGGCGATCGGCCGTACGGCGGCACGCTGCTGCAGGACATGCCGGTCGCCGGCGTGGTGCTGAACATGATGGACGGCCTGCGCCACGCGCGCATCCGCCGATTGGTCAGCACCGGACTGACGCCGCGCACCATCACCCGGCTGGAGGACGAGCTGCGGCGGCGCGCGCGCCTGCTGCTGCAGCGCATCGACACGGCGCCGATCGACTTCCTGACCGACGTCGCCATCGAGCTGCCGTTGCAGGCGATCTGCATCCTGCTCGGCGTGCCGGAAGCCGACCGCCACGCGCTCTGCCGGGCGGCCGAGCACGCCTTCGACTTTCGCGACGGCAACGCCTTCGACACCACGCCGGAGGCCGCCGCGGCGCATGCGCGCATGTACGAGTACGGCTCCGCGCTGATCGCCGCCAAGCGCGCGCACCCGACTGACGACATGCTGTCGGCGGTCGTGCACGCGAGGCTGCCGGATCTCGATCCGCCGTCGCTGTCGGACGCCGAGCTGTACGGCTTCTTCGTGCTGCTCTTCTCGGCCGGCTCGGACACGACGCGCAACGCCATCGCCGCCGGCCTGCTGCCGCTGATCGAGGCGCCGGCCGAGTGGGCGGCCCTGCGCGGCGAGCCGGAGAGGCTGCCGACTGCGATCGAGGAGATGCTGCGCTGGTCGACGCCGTCGTCCGCCAAACGCCGCACCGCGACGCGCGCGGTGTCGCTCGGCGGCCAGGCGATCAAGCCGGGCGACAAGGTGCTGGTGTGGGAGGGCTCGGCGAATCGCGACGAGCGCACCTTCGTCGATGCGATGCGCTTCGATCCACGCCGCGCGCCCAATCCGCACCTCGCCTTCGGCCACGGCGTGCACTACTGCCTCGGCGCCAACCTGGCGCGCCTGGAGATGCGCGTGCTGCTGGAGGAGATGCTGCCGGCGTTCAGCAGTCTCGAGCTGGCGGGAGCGGTGGAGTGGACGCGGAGCAACCGCCACACCGGCGTGCGGCACCTGCCGTTGCGGTTGGTGCGCAGCGCATCCCGCCTTTGAACTCTCATTCCCCCCTTTGAAAAAGGGGGGCCAGGGGGGATTTCCAGATCGCCGCGTTGCAAGCTGAGAGTTGTGTCCGACCGTGAGTTGAAAAATCCCCCCTCACCCCCCTTTTTCAAAGGGGGGATGCGAGTCGAAGGGAGGATGCGAGGGCGTCTCGTCGAGCTTCTCCTCGGCCTCGTCATCATTGGCATCTCGATCGCCCTGATGGCGCAGGCGCATCTCGGGCTGGGGCCGTGGGAGGTGTTTCACCAGGGCATCGCGCGGCAGAGCGGGCTCGCGCTGGGGACGGTCAGCATCCTGGTCGGCGTGCCGGTGCTGGCGCTGTGGTGGCCGATCGGGGCGCGGCCGGGGATCGGCACGCTGCTCAACCTGGTGTTGGTCGGAACGGTGACCAACCTCGCGTTGCACGCGATCGCGACGCCGCAGGCATTCGTCGCGCGCCTGCTCATGATGCTCGTCGGCGTGCTCGGCTTCGGCGTCGCATCGGGACTCTATCTCGCCGCCGATCTCGGCGGCGGACCGCGCGACGGCTTGATGACCGGCATTCACCAGCGCTTCGGCTGGCCGATCTTCGCCGTGCGCACGGCGATGGAGGTCACCGTGCTGCTGACCGGCTGGTGGCTGGGCGGCACGGTCGGCCTCGGGACGCTGGTGTTCGCCTTCGGCATCGGGCCGGTGGTGCACTGGTCGCTCGGCATCTTCGATCGCAGCGGTGCGGTCATGCGCCGCCGCGAACTGTTCGACGCCGCCGAGTAGGCGGCTCCCATCAGTGCGGCGGCGCGGTGACGTGATTCGACGTAGCGATGGACGGCCGCGGCGCACATGCTATCGAGCCGCCATGGGCCTCGTGACATTGCGGGTCGGTGTCGCCAATCCGGCGCGGCCGGCGCGCATCGAGGTCATTGAGTTTCTGGTCGATTCGGGAGCGGTCTATTCGGTGGTTCCGTCGGCGGTGCTTCGCCGTCTGGGCATCAGGCCGATCAAACGGGAGGAGTTCCGCCTCGCGGACGGATCGACGATCATCCGCAGCAAGGGCGTTGGACTCTTCCGCTACGGCGAACATGTGGGCGGCGCCGACGTCATTTTCGGCGAGCCCGGCGACAGCCAATTGCTCGGCGCCTTGACGCTGGAAGCCCTCGGCTTGGTGCTCGACCCGCTTCGGCGCGAGTTGCGCCCGCTGCCGATGATCCTCGGTGGGCTGCCGCCGCCGCCGGCCTGATCGCTACGCGTCGCGCGCGAACGGGTCGTCGATGGCGAAGCGCCAACTGCCGTCGGCCTGGCGGCGCACGACCTCGATCGCCTTGCCGCGCTGCTCGATGACCGTGCCGTCCGGCGCCGTCGCGGTGAGCGTCCAGTCATTGTAGATCATCGCCAGATCGTCGCCGGAGCGCAGCACCTGGACGATGGTCGAGAGCAGGCGCGGCTTCACCGCGGCGGTGGGGCCGAAGAAGGTGGCGATCGCGTCGCGTCCGGCGAGTCGCTGCCGATCCTGCGTGAAGAACACCGCCTGTGGCTCGTAGAGCGCCAGGATGTCCGGCAGCGCACCCGCGGCCAGGTACTCGCCGAGCAGGTTGTCGCAATCCTCAGGTGTGCGCGCCGGCATTACGACAGTGCCCCGAGGTCGATGCCGTACAGCTCGGCGACGTTGTCGCAGAGGATGGCGCGGCGCTGTTCGGCGGTGAGATCACCGGCGTGCTTCTCCAGTAATTCCTGCGACCACGGCCAGGTGGAGTCGCTGTGCGGGAAGTCGTTCGCCCACATCAGGCGATGCCAGTTCATCAGGTTGGCCGTTTTGAACGCCACCCAGTCGTCCTGGAAGGTCGTGTAGATGTGCTCGGCGAAGTACTCCGACGGCAGCTTCGACAGCGTCTGGCCGGGCGGCAGCCAGTTGCGGTGGCGTTTGAAGGCATGGTCCATGCGGTACATGTAGTGCGGCACCCAGCCGGCGTCGGCTTCGACGCAGACGATGCGCAGCTTCGGGTGGCGCTCGAAGACGCCGCCCAGGACCATCAGTCCCATGATGTCCTGACAGCCGCGGATGATGGAGAGGAAGGCGTTCATGCGCGGGCCGCGAATCGGCGTCGACTCGCGCGTCGTCAGGATGTGGAACGACAGTGGCATGCCGAGCTCGATCGCCGCCTCCCAGAAGTCGTCGTACGCTGCCGAGTCGTAGTCCTCGACGCCGGGGTGTCCGGGCATCATCACGCCGCGCAGGCCGAGGGCTTTGATGGCGTGCAGATCGGCGATGCCCTCCTCCGGTGTGCGCATCGCCGTCTGCCCGCAGCCGAGCAGGCGTTCGGGGTGCGCGCTGCAGTATTCGCCGATCCAGCGGTTGTAGGCCTCGAAGCAGGCGCGCTTGTAGTCGAGGTCGCGGTGATTGCAGATCGCCATGCCGACGGTCGGGTAGATGATCTCCGCCGCGACGCCGTCGCGCGCCTGGTCGGCGAGGCGCGCCTGCGGATCCCAGCCACCGCGGTGCAGATCCTCGAAGCGCGTGCCCATCATGCGGATCTCTTCCGGCGGCTTGCCGGCGGCGGCGACGATGCCGAGCGGCACCGGGATCTTGTTGCCGTCGATCCAGTAGATGTCGCCGGCGTCGCTGTGCTGGATGCGCGGCGCGCGGTCGAGGAACTGCTTGTCGATGGTGTCGATGTACGTCGTCGGCGTCTCGGTGATGTGCGAGTCGGCCGAGATGACCGGGTAGCCGTTCATGCCTGACCTCCGCGCAGCAGCTTGCCGGGCAGCGGACCGCTCGGATCGACCGCATCGCGATCCTCGCTGCGGATGACGGTGCCGTTGACCACGACGGCACGCACGCCGAGCGCCGGCGCGATCAGCCGGTCGGCGCCGGCGGGGAAGTCGCGCACGCGCTGCAGGCGGCCGCAGCCGACGGTCTTGGGATCGAAGACGACGACGTCGGCGGCCAGCCCGGGCGCCAGCCGGCCGCGGTCGCGGATGCCGAACACGTCCGCCGCTTGTGAGGTCAGGCGGCGCACCGCTTCCTCCAGCGACAGCACGCCCTTGTCGCGCACCCAGCGGCCGAGCAGATCGGTCGGCGCGCCGGCGTCGCACAGCTGGCTGGCGTGCGCGCCGGCGTCGGAGAGGCCGATCATCGACGCCGGATGGGTGAGCAGCTCGGCGGTGATGTTCTCATCGGTGTTGAGGATGGCGAGGCGGAAGCGCGCCTCGAGGTTGGTCTGCAGCGCCATGTCGAGGGCGAGATCGACGACGTGGACGCCGCGCTCGGCGGCGACTTCACCGGCCGGCCGCTCCTCCAGCGACGCATCGGGGGCGAACTCGGCGATGATCATGTTGCGCACCGGGTCGGCGAGCCGGAAGGTGCCGGAGTCGTCGAGCCGCTCGCGCATCTGGCGGCGGAACTCCGGATCGGCGTAGATGCGCTTCTTGCCCTCCAGGTCGGCCTGCGACACCTGGTTGAACAGCGACATGCCCTCGAACGGGAACGGCGCCTTCCACTGAAACTCGAAGTTGAGTGGCCGGCAGGACACCTGCGGGAAGACGTTGATGCCCTCGGCCTGCATCGCGGCGGAACGCTCGAGGATGTACTTGTGGCCGTCCGGGCCGAGCATGCCGCCGAGCAGTGCCGTCCAGCTGATCGGCTTGTGCGTGCGGCGGTTGATCTCGGCGAACTGGTCGAGGAACAGGCCGGGGCCGAGCGTTGCCTGCATCACGCCGTGCGGCACCTCGGCGAGGGTGTCGGCGAGCGCCTCGATCTCCCGCAGCTCGGCGACGCGGCTCGGCACCGGGCGGCCGGCGTAGCCGACGTGGGTTGGCGACCACGAGGTGGCGAAGCCGAGCGCGCCGGCGCGCAGGCCCTCCAGCACCAGGGCGCGCATGCTGGCGATCTCGTCGTCGGTGGCGGCGCGCTCGGTGGCCTCCTCGCCCATGACGTACATGCGCACGGCGGTGTGGCCGACCAGCACCGCGGCGTTGATCGCGGTGCCGCGCTGCTCGATCGCGTCGAGGTATTCGGGGATGGTCTCGAACGGCCACTCGGCACCGATGCCGGCGCGGATGGCGTTCAGCGACATGCCCTCGACGTTCTCCAGCGTGCGCAGGATCAGGTCGCGATGCGCCGGCCGGGTGGGCGCGACGGCGAAGCCGCAGTTGCCCATCACCACCGTGGTGACGCCATGCCACGGCGAGATCGTCAGCATGCGGTCCCAGAACACCTGCACGTCGTAGTGCGTGTGGATGTCGACGAAGCCGGGGGCGACGACGGCGCCGTCGGCGTCGAGCGTGCGCGGGGCGCTGCCGGCCACCTCGCCGACGGCGGCGATGCGGCCGCCGCGCACCGCGACGTCGGCGCGCCGCGCCGGCGCACCGGTGCCGTCCACCACGGTGCCGCCGCGGATCAGAAGATCGTACTGCTCAGCCATGCGGTCCCTCCCGGAGCCAATTGGCGTACCACCTGTGCCCGGTGACGGGTAGAGGCGACGCGGCAGCGCCGGCGGTTCCCCCGTTTGGCGCCGTGCTGCGACACGTGCCGGGAGCGCGGGCGGGCCGTCCGCGCACCCGGATTCGCGACAGCGTGGCGGCGCTGCTACACAAGTCGAACCCCGTCGTTCTCAGGAGGTTCCCATGGGCAATGCGCTTCGTACTCTGTTGGTCGCGGCCGCTCTCTTGTTGGCCGCGCCGTTGACGCTGCACGCCGACTCAGCGGCGCCGCAGGGCGCGGCGGCTCCCTGTCCGTATGCCGAGGGCGGGACCTGCTGCGGCACCTGTCAGGAGAAGCAGCAGGAGGCCGGCGCGGCGCCGGCCGAGATGGGCGACTGCCCGTGCAAGCGCGCCAAGGCGGCGCGCGAGGCGGCGGCCAAGGCGGCGGCGGAGAAAGCGGCGAGCGAGAAGCAGTAGGCGCCGCGATCGCGGCGCCCGCAAAGGGCTCGGGTGACGCGCCGCGAGGGGGAGTCGCGGCGCGTCACCCGGTTGAACGAGGCCGTGCGGCGGAGTGTTGGTCGGGGGGACGCCGTCCGCCGCATGGTCGTTGGCCGGCGATCACTCGGCGCGGCAGACCTGGTCCTCGCTCATCCGTCCGTCGCCGCAGATGAGCTGCGCCAGCGTGTCGTCCACCGACGTCGCGCAGCGCGCGTCGCAACGCGCCAGGCAGTCGGCGGTACTCTCACTGGTGCGGTCGCGTCGCCCACAACGCGACTGACAGATGCGGTGATTGGCGGCGATGCGCAGCAGGCGCGCTTCGCAGGTTGCCGGATCGGGCGTACCCTCGCTGGCGCACGGCGAGATCACCGCGATGCGCTGCATCGTCTCGTCATGCCGCGCGGCGCACTTGTCCTCGCAGTCCGTGTCCGCCGCGGCCGGACGCGCGCCACCGAGCCGCGCCGCCTCGCGGCTGCTGCGCCGGTCGCAGCGCGAGACGCACTGGAAGTACTCGCTGTCGCCGCGCAGCTTGCGCGCCTCGCAGCGCAGCGGATCGGCTCCGCAGCCCAGCGCCGTGCCCGCCGTGCCGAGCACGGCCACCAGGATCAGCACCATCTGATTGCGATTCGACATCTCGACACCTCCTGTTGCGCTCGTCCGTGCGAGCGCTGTGTGTCGAGTCGCTGAACCAAGTGCCGTGCCATCGCCCCGCGCGTCGCACGCAGCGTCCGACGGGCGTGGAATCCCGCGGGCATTCCACGAGCCGCGCGCGGGGATCCCACGCGTCAACGGAGCAGCAGCCGCGAATCGCCTAGCGCCACATGCGCCTGGCAGGGGAAACCAGGAGGTGTGGGGGCTTCGAGGGGTTAGGGGTTAGGGGGTTTGGGGGTTGGGGCTTGCGGATCGCGATTTGTTTTCCCCCAACCCCCAAACCCTAACCCCAAACAGTATTCACGGCAGTCCCGCCCCCGGCGTGTCGACGCGCAGGGTTTCAATGCGCCCGGAGCGCGCGCTGGCGGCGCGCTCCGGATGGCTGTCGTGCGCGGTGCAGATGAACAGCGTGCGGCGGTCGGGGCCGCCGAGCATGCAGGCGAAGCCGCCGCGGTCGAGCGGGATGCGGTCGAGTACGCGGCCGCCCTCGGCGACGCGCACGCACTCGTTGCTGACCGGCGACGCGTACCAGACGGCATGCTCGGCATCGAGACAGATGCCGTCCGGCGTGCCGTGCTCCAGCGGCGCCCAGACGCGGCGGTTGGCGAGGCTGCCGTCGGGCTGGATGTCGAAGGCGGTGAGGCGGGCGGCGAACGACTCGCCGACGATCAGCGTCCTGCCGTCGGGCGTGATCACCGAACCGTTGGGGAACGACATCTGGTCGGCGACGACGCGCGCTTTGCCGTCGGGGGTGACTAGAATCACCTCGGCGTGGCGGAACTCCCACTGCTCCAGGTTGAGGTCGAAGCCGAAGTTGCCGACGTAGGCGCGGCCGCTGGCGTCGACCACCATGTCGTTACAGTGGCAGGTGGCGAGGTCCCAGAGGTTCGCCACTTCGACCAGCGTGGTGCCCTCCAGTCGCAGCAGCCGGCGGTCGAGCATCGAGACCACCAGCAGCCGGCCGTCCGGCAGCCAGCCGAGCCCGCTCGGCTGCTGCGGCACCTCGACGATCGTCTCGGTGCGTCCGGCGAGGTCGACGGTCATGACGCGATGCGCGTGCATGTCCGAGAACCACAGCTTGCCGTCGTGCCAGCGCGGCCCCTCGCCGAACGCCAGACCCTCGAGCAGCACTTCGGTCCTGTGCGCCATCGTTCCCCCCGGCCAGTGAGAGGTTCAGCCGTTGACGAAGCCCATCATCGCCTCCGGATAACGCAGGCCGGCGGCGGCGCCCTTGGGGGCGATGCGGTCGATCTCGGCGAGCTCGGCGGGCGTGAAGGCGATGTCGGCGGCGGCGAGGTTCTGCTCCAGGTAGCTGCGGCGCTTGGTGCCGGGGATCGGCACGATGTCGTCGCCCTGGGCGAGCGTCCAGGCGATGGCGAGCTGCGAGGCGGTGCATCCCTTGGCCGCCGCCATCGACTTGATACGCGCCACCAACTCGAGGTTCCGGGTGAAGTTCTCGCCCTGGAAGCGCGGCGAGAAACGCCGGTAGTCGGTGTCGGCGAGATCCTCGAAGCGGGTGATCTCGCCCGACAGGAAGCCGCGGCCGAGCGGGCTGTAGGCGACGAAGCCGATGCCGAGCTCCCGGCAGGTGGCGAGGATCTCGTCCTCCGGGTCGCGACTCCACAGCGAGTACTCGCTCTGCAGCGCCGCGATCGGGTGCACCGCTGCGGCGCGGCGCAGCGTCTGCGGACCGGCTTCGGAGAGGCCGAGGAAACGCACCTTGCCCTCTTTCACCAGCTGCGCCATCGCGCCGACGGTCTCTTCGATCGGCGTCTGCGGGTCGACGCGGTGCTGGTAGTAGAGGTCGATGACCTCGACGCCGAGCCGCGTGAGGCTCGCCTCGCAGGCCTGGCGCACGTAGTCGGGCTGGCCGGCGATGCCGCGGATCATCGGGTTCACCGGATCGCGGACGATGCCGAACTTAGTCGCCAGCACGACCTGGTCGCGCCTGCCCTTGATGGCGCGGCCGACCAGCTGCTCGTTGGTGTGCGGGCCGTACATGTCGGCGGTGTCGAGGAAGGTGCAGCCGAGCTCGATGGCGCGGTGCAGCGTGGCGATCGATTCCGCGTCGTCGCGCGCGCCGTAGAACTCCGACATGCCCATGCAGCCGAGACCGATGGCCGAGACCGTCAACCCGCTACTGCCCAGTCGTCGTGTGCGCATGGTGTGTGTCGATAGCACCACGCCGCCGCAGCGGAAACCGCCGCGTGCGCACGCCGCGCCGCCGCGCGTTGCCGCTACCGCACTAACCGTGATCTGACACAAAAGAACTCACCACAGAGGCACAGAGTCCCAGAGAGGACCGCCGCAGCTCCGCGCGCGGGCCATCCCTTCTGGGCCATCACCAATGAGGTTCGGGAACCTCGTACCTGATCTTCGCCAGGCCCCGTTCTCCTCTGTGCACGCTGTGCCTCTGTGGTGAATTCTTTAGTCACATCAGGCTATTGCTTCAGCCGCGCCGTGAGGCGCGGGACGGCGTAGTCGAGGAAGGCGCGCAGTTTCACCGGCAGCGGTTTCTGGCCGGCATGGACGAGATGGATCGGCCAGGCCGCCGGTTCGAACGTCTCCAGCACGAGCACCAGCCGACCGGCGCGGCGCAGGTCCTCGATCATGTAGGACAGCACGCGGGTAAAGCCGACACCGGCGACGGCCGCGTCGATCGCTGCTTCGGCGGTGGTTACCGACAGCCGCGAATGGATGGGCACGAGCCGCTCGCTCCTGCCTTTCCTGAACGTCCAGCCGCGCGGCGAGGCGAGGTTCTCGAAGGTGATGCAGTCGTGCTCGGCGAGGTCTTCCGGGCGCTGCGGTCGGGCACGGGCGGCCAGGTATTCGGGGCTGGCGCAGACCACGTGCCGGGTCGCGCCGATGCATTTGGCGACCAGGCTGCTGGCTGGCAGCACGCCGATGCGGAGCGCGACGTCGACGCGGTCCTCGAGCAGGTTGAGCAGGTGATCGCTCAGGTTGAGCCGCAGATCGATCGCCGGATAGGCGCGCAGGAAGTCGATCACCACCGGCAGCGCGTGCCGGCGGCCGAAGACCAACGGCGCGGTGAGCGTCAGGTGCCCCGTGGCGCTGCGGCTCTCGCCGCGCGCCTCGCGCTCCGCGTCGGCCAGTTGATCGAGGATACGCTTGCACGCCTCGACGTAGGGGCGGCCGCTGTCGGTCACCGTCATGCGCCGCGACGAGCGGTTGATGAGCCGCGTTTTCAGATGCTGCTCCATCTCGAGCAGCTTGCGGCTGACCGTCGCCAGCGGCATCCCCAGCCGGCGTGACGCCGCCGAAAGACTGCCGGCCTCCACCACCGCGACCAAGACGGTCATAGCCTCGAGACGATCCATCGCTCCTCCCGCCCAGCGAGAAGGTGGTTCTCTACCACAACGGGTACTTGCCGCCGCGCCCCGTTGTTAGCGTGCGCGCCGTGACCGATGTCGAGTCAGTGAGGCGATCATGACCACCCAGCCGGTATCCTCGAGCGACGTCGCCATGACCGACGCGGTCAAGGCGGTGCAGACGCGCAAGGGCTCGCGCCACGGCTACGCCCGCATGGAGCAACGCGGCGGCTGGGAGACACGCATCACGCCCGACCTCGCCGCGTTCATCGCCGGCTTGAGCAGCGTGTTTCTCGGTACCGCCAGCGCCGCTGGCCAGCCCTATATCCAACACCGCGGCGGACCGCCTGGATTTCTCAGGGTGCTGGACGAGCGAACGATCGGCTTCGCCGATTTCACCGGCAATCGCCAGTACATCACGCAGGGCAACCTTGCCGAGAATCCAAAGGCCATCCTCTTCCTCATCGACTACAGCGCCCAGCAGCGCGTGAAGGTCTGGGGAACGGCACGCGTCGTCGAGGACGATCCGGCGCTCGTCACCCGGCTGATGCCGGCGAGCTACGAGGCGAAACCGGAGCAGGCGATCCTGTTCACCGTGTCGGCCTGGGACGTCAATTGCCCGCAGCACATTCCGCAGCGCGTCGACGCGACGCAGGTGAGCGCGCTGCTGGCCGAGCGCGACCGGCGCATCGCGGCGCTGGAAGCGGAGCTGGCGCGTCTGCGCCGCGGTTCACCATGACGCCCGCCAACACCTCGTAGCGCTGCTGTCTGGCGCCAACGATTCCCGCCGGCGTGGGCAGTGCCGCGGTCCATCCATCCCCCAGAGGAGAATGATGATGCGCACGAAGCAGACGACACTCGCCCTCGCACTCTCGACGGCACTCGCCCTGGCGCTCGGCTCGACCGGCATCGCCAGCGCCGCGCAGCCCGCCGCGCGGGCTGCGGCGACCACCCAGGTGCACTACAAGACCGCGAAGGTCGGCGACCTCGACATCTTCTACCGCGAGGCCGGGCCGAAGGGCGCGCCGACGCTGCTGCTGTTGCACGGCTTTCCGACCAGCTCGCAGATGTTCCGCAACCTGATGCCGGCGCTGGCGGACCAGTACCACGTCGTCGCGCCCGACTACCCAGGCTACGGCTACAGCTCGATGCCGCCGCGCGAGCAGTTCGCCTACACCTTCGACAACCTGGCGAAAGTGATCGATCAGTTCACGGTCCAGCTCGGGTTGAAGCAGTACGCCCTCTACGTGCAGGACTACGGTGCGCCGATCGGCTATCGACTGGCCGCCGCACACCCGGAGCGCATCACCGCCATCGTCGTGCAGAACGGCAACGCCTACGACGAGGGTCTCGACAACGAGTTCTGGAAGCCGATCAAGGCCTACTGGAAGGAGCCCGACAGCAAGGAGAAGCGCGACGCCCTGCGCGGGCTGCTGACGTATGACGCCACCAAATGGCAGTACACGACGGGCGCAAAGAACCCCGACCTCGTCCCCCCGGATGGGTCAGCCGAGGACCAGTTCCTGCTGAACCGCCCCGGCAACGACGAGGTGCAGCTCGACCTGTTCCTCAGCTACGGTAGCAACCCGCCGCTCTACCCGGCGTGGCAGGAATACTTCCGCACGCACCAGCCGCCGATGCTGATCGCCTGGGGGAAGAACGACCAGATCTTCCCGCCGGCCGGCGCCGAGCCCTACAAGCGCGACCTGAAGACGCTCGACTTCCACCTGATCGACGCCGGCCACTTCGCGCTGGAGACCGACGGCGACACCATCGCCACTCTGATGCGGCAGTTCCTCGCGAAATATGTTGCGAAGCACTGATCACCAGTTTAACGCACATCGCACCTCACCAACGCGGAAGGAACTCGCCGATGAGCACGATCACCACCAAGGACGGAACGCAGATCTACTACAAGGACTGGGGGACGGGTCAGCCGGTGGTCTTCAGTCACGGTTGGCCGTTGAGCGCCGACGCGTTCGAGGACCAGATGTTCTTTCTGGCGTCGCGCGGCTACCGCTGCATTGCGCATGACCGCCGTGGTCACGGCCGCTCGAGCCAGCCGTGGCACGGCAACGACCTGGATACCTACGCCGACGATCTGGCGGCGCTCGTCGAGGCCCTGGACCTCAAGGACGCGGTGCACGTCGGCCATTCCACCGGCGGTGGCGAGGTGACGCGCTACATCGGCCGCCACGGCACCAAGCGCGTTGCGAAAGCGGTCCTGATCGGTGCCATCCCGCCGCTCATGCTCAAGACCGCCGCCAATCCCGGCGGCCTGCCGATCGCCGTGTTCGACGAGCTGCGCGCCAATGTCGTCGCCGACCGCTCGAAGTTCTGGAGGGACCTCAGCCTGCCCTTCTACGGCTACAACCGCCCCGGGGCGAAGATTTCGGAAGGCGTGCGTGAGTCGTTCTGGCTGCAGAGCATGATGGCCGGCTTCCCGGCCTCCTACTTCTGCATCAAGGCGTTCTCCGAAACCGACCTCACCGAGGATCTGAAGAAGATCGACGTGCCGACGCTCATCCTGCACGGCGACGACGACCAGATCGTGCCGATCGGCGCTTCGGCCATGATGTCATCCAAGCTGGTGAAGAACGCGACCCTCAAGGTCTTTCCGGGCGCCCCGCACGGCATGTGCACCACCCTCAAGGACCAGGTGAACGCCGATCTGCTCGCCTTCCTGAAGGACTGACCCGCCGAGCTCCCCCTGGCGCCACCAGAGCGCACGGCCGAGCGACTCGTATGAGCGAGCCCTGGAGCGTGTGATGCACATCGACCGCACGGACACGGCGGTGGTCTTCATCGACCCGCAGAACGAAGTCCTCAGCGAACAGGGCGCCGCCTGGACCGCGGTCGGCGCCAGCGTCCGCGAGAACCGGACGATCGAGAACATCGAGCGCCTGTTCCAGGCAGCGAAGCAGCACGGCTTCGAGGTCTTCATCTCGCCGCACTACTTCTATCCGACGGACCGCGGCTGGCGATTCAACGGGCCGCTCGAAGAGATGGAGCACCAGAACAAGATGTTCGCCCGCCGCGGCGTGCTCAGTCTCGATGGCTTCCCGGGCTCCGGGGCCGATTGGGTCGAGCGCTTCAAGCCCTACATCGACGATGAGAAGACCGTGGTCGTCAGTCCACACCGGGTGTGGGGCCCGCAGACCAACGACCTCACGCTGCAGCTGCGTAAGCGCCGCATCAGCAAGGTCATCCTCGGCGGCATGTTGGCGAACATGTGCGTCGAATCGCACCTGCGCGATCTGCTCGAGCAGGGGTTCGAGGTGCTGGTCGCCAGGGACGCAACGGCCGGTCCCCGGCACCCCGACTGGGGCGACGGCTATCAGGCGGCGCTGATCAACTTCAGCTTTCTCGCGCATGCGGTGCTGACGACCGACGCCGTCGTCGAGGCGATGGCGCAGAAACGATGACGCTTCAGGGAAAGGTCGCCCTGGTGACCGGCGGCACCAGCGGTCTCGGCCTGGCGACGGCGCGGCGTTTCGCGGCGGATGGCGCGCGGGTCTTCATCACGGGTCGGCGCACGGCCGAACTGAATGCGGCGGTGGCGCAGATCGGCGGCGCCGCCGTTGGCATCCAGGGCGACATATCGAACCTGGCGGACCTCGATCGCCTCTACGAGGCGATTGGCCGGCAGGCCGGCCGGCTCGACGTGCTCTTTGCCAACGCCGGGATCGGCGAGTTCGCGCCCCTCGGTCAGATCAGCGAAGCGCACTTCGACAAGGCGTTCGGCGTCAACGTCAAGGGCACGCTCTTCACCGTGCAGAAGGCGCTGCCGTTGCTGCCGGACGGCGCGTCGATCGTCATCAACGGCTCGATGGTGTCGATCAAGGGCATCCCCGCCTTCGGTGTCTACGCGGCGACCAAGGCCGCGTTGCGGTCGTTTGCGCGCACCTGGTCGGTCGATCTCAGGGCGCGCCGGATCCGCGTCAACGTCGTCAGCCCGGGGACGGTCGTTACGCCCGGATACAAGGACTCGCTCGGCCTGAATGACGAGCAGATCCGGGCGATGGAAGCGGACGCGGCGGCGACCGCGCCGCTCGGGCGGGCCGGCACGCCGGACGAGATCGCCAACGCCGTCGTCTTTCTCGCCTCGGACGAGAGCAGCTACATCACCGGCATCGAGCTGTTCGTCGATGGCGGTGTGAGCCAGATCTAGTCGCCCGGCCCCTCGCGCGCGCGACCGGGAGCGCACAGATGGCGGACGTCGAAACCTGCGAAGTCCTGATCGTTGGCGGCGGCAAGGCCGGCAAGACGCTCGCTGCCGACCTGGCGCGCTCCGGTCACGACGTGGTCTTGGTCGAACGCGGCATGATCGGCGGCACCTGCATCAACGTCGGCTGTATTCCGACCAAGGCGCTGGTCGCGAGCGCGAGGGTTGCGACATTGGTGGCGCGCGGTGAGGAGTTCGGCATTCGCGTCGATCAGTGGGCCGCCGAGATGCCGGCCGTGGTTGCCCACAAGCGGGCGGTCGTCGACGGCATGGTCGCGCTCAACTGGGACACCCTGCATGGAGCGCTGGGTGATCGGCTGTTGCTGGGCGAGGCGCGCTTCGTCGGGCCGCGCACCGCCGAGGTGCGGATGGCCACCGGTGGCGCGGTCCGGCGCATCAGGGGTGACAAGCTGTTCATCAACCTCGGCGCCGAGCCGTCCCTGCCGTCGCTGCCCGGCCTCCGCGAAGCCGCGCCGCTGACGAGCCGGTCGGCATTGGAGCTCGAGCGGCTCCCCGAACACCTGCTGATCATGGGCGGCGGCTACATCGGGGCCGAGCTGGGACAGGCATTCCGCCGCTTCGGGAGCCGTGCGACGATCATTCAGCGCGCCGCGCATCTGCTGCCGGCTGAGGACACCGACATCTCCGAGGCGATCGAATCGATCTTCCGTGCCGACGGCATCGCCCTGGCGCTGGGATCCGAGGTGGCGTCGGTCGAGGGTCGCTCGGGTGAAGGCGTGCGCGTCGACGTGCGATCAGGCGCTGGCGCGCGCACCATCGAAGCGAGCGACCTGCTCGTCGCGGTAGGGCGGGTGCCCTGCACGCGCGACGTCGGACTGGATGAGGCGGGCGTCGCGCTCGATGCGCGGGGATTCATCGTCGTCAATGACCGGCTGGAGACGACGGCCCCCAACACCTGGGCGATGGCGGACTCCGCCGGCAGTCCGCAGCAGACGCACGTGGCGCTCGACGACTATCGGATCGTGAAGAGCAACGTCTTTGGCGGCGGCGCGCGCCGCACCACCGACCGGCTCATCCCGCACACCGTCTTCATCGATCCGGAACTCGGTCGCGTCGGGCTGACCGAGCGCGCGGCGCGCCAACAGGGTCTGGCCATCCGCGTTGCGAGCGTACCAGCGTCGGTGGTGCCGCGCGCCCGCACCCTGACGGAGACACGCGGCCTGCTGAAGGCTGTGGTCGACGCCAGCTCCAGTCGGGTTCTCGGCTTTGCCATGCTCGGCGCGGAAGCGGGCGAGGTGGCCGCCGTCGTGCAGATGGCGATGCTCGGTCGCTTGCCGTTCACCGCGCTGCGCGACGGCGTGCTGGCGCATCCGACGATGGCCGAAGGGCTGAACTATCTCTTCGCTGCGCCGATGCGGTGAGATCGGCTACGAGAGTTGCTCGATCAGCAGGCTCTGCAGGGCGCGGCCGATCGGGCCCTGGTCATCGAACAGCTGGCTCTCGGCGAGGCCGACGCCGGTGGCGGCCGGGTAGGTGACGGCGTCTAGGCACACCCACTCTCCCTGCGGATAGCGGTGCAGGTAGACGGTCAGGTCGGGATTGATGAACGAGTAGTTGGCGGTGCGGCCGAGCACCCAGCTGACGCCATTGCCGAAGTCGGCGGCGGCCGCGGCGCGGCTGATCGGCGCGGTCGGCTCGCCGTCGATCAACGGCACGCGCAGGCGGATCCAATCGGTCGCCGGCCCCGGCTCGGCGAAGCTGCCGCGCACGAAGCGATGCTCGACCGCGGCGTTGTGGAAGGCGCGGTAGTCGCCGGCGGCCGCCCACGGCGGTTGGCTGGCGATGCCGCCGCTGGCGGTCGGCGGTGGCGCCAGTGTCGGCAGGTCGGGCGGCAGCGCCACCGCGCCGCGCCGGATGCGCAGCGCGGTGCAGCGCGCCACCTCGGTGTCCTGATGCCACAGTGCCGCCTCGACCAGCTGCACCTTCTTGCCCGGGCGCACCAGCCGCGTGCGCGCTGTCAGCGGCGCGATCGGCACCGGCCGCAACAGCTCGATGGTGAGGCGCGCGACCTGCATCGCCTCGCCGCCCGCGCAGCGCTCGACCAGCAGCGCCAGCAGTCCGGCCGGCGCACCGCCATGCTGTGCCTGCGGCGACCACGGCCCGCGCGCCAGCTCGGTGGGCACGAAGCGGTCGCCGTCGCGGTGGAAGATGGCGGGCATGACTAGCTAGCCATCAGCCTTCAGCCGTCAGCTCTCAGCTCATGCTGGCGAAGAGTTGCTCTCATCGGATTATTTCCTGGCCGACCGCTGATGGCTGAAAGCCGACAGCCGTCCCTACCGGTGCTCGCGGCCGAGATAGTGGCGTTCGGTTTCGACCCAACTGTCGGAATGGGTGACGCGCACCAGTGCGCTGTCGAGCGCTTCGCGCAGCGGGCTGTCATCGGGCAGGGCGATGGCGAACAGCACCGGCTCCAGCACGATCGGCGAGACGTCGAGCTGGCCGTGCCAGTTGAGCAGGGTCAGGTAGCGCAGCGCCGGGATGTTGGCGACGAAGGCGTCGATCTCGTTGCGGCTGAGGGCCTGCAGCCCCGACCCATAGTCGTCGTAACGCACGAACGGCGTGTGGCGGTCGGTCAGGTAGTCGTCGCCGGCGCCGCCCGGCACCGCGCCGAGGCGCAGGCGCAGCAGGTCGGCGGGATGTTCGACCGCACCGCGCAGGTGGCTGAGCGTCAGGATCGACGTGACGGTGGCGGTGAGGATCGCCACCGCCACCACGCCGACGAACATCCACAACAGCGCCAGGGCGCGGCCGGGGGTGGTCTTCGGCGTCGCGTCGCCGTAGCCGACGGTGGTCATCGTCACCGCCGCCCACCACACGCCGGTGGAGACGCTGGTGCGCAGTGGACCGCCGAAGTCGGTGGCGTTGTGGCGCCGCTCGACCAGCGCGATGGCGACGCCGACCACCAGCACGCCGACCAGGATGACTCCGATGACGGTGAGCAGCCGCGGGTCGAACAGCGTACGGCGCAGCGCGTCCCAGTGCAGCGGCTCGTTGGTGCGCTGGGCGAAGCCGAGACCGGTGACGAGATACGGCTGGCTGTAGTCGTGCTGCGTCTCGCCTTCCGGGGTGACCGGAATGGCGCCGAGCGCGGCGTCGAGCGCCTTGTCGTGCAGCGCCTCGCCGACGTCGTCGCCGCCGACTTCGCGAAACTGGAAGCGCAGCCCGAGGTCGCCGGCGATGCGCGTCCACAGATCGACTGCCAGTCCCGACCACGAGCCGTCGGGCAGCCGAATCACCAACGGCGGGCTCTCGAACACGCCGATGACCAGCGGCGGGGCGGCCGGCTCGACCGGCGCGCCGGCGGTGTCGGCGGCGGGTGCCGGCAGCACGGCGGCGCAGAGGAGCAGCAGGGAGAGGCACGGCCACGGGCGCACGCCAGAGCGGTTAGCGAGCGGCGGCGGCGCGCACAAGCCGATCGGCCTGCCCAAGCGCGGCGCGAGCGGCTATGGTCGACCGCATGGCCGCCAAGTCGCCCGCCCGCAAACGCCCCGCCGCCAGTCGCAAGCGGCTGACGCCGGCCGCGCAGCGGCGCGGCCTCGAGGCGGCGCAGATCTCGCTCCCGCTCGACGATCCCGCTGTCGCCAGCCTGGTGGCCGAGGTCACCGGCGCCGGCGGCGCCGCGCTCGGCGCCTACCGCGAACCGTTGTCGGGCAAGCCGCTGCTGCTCGCCGCGCTGCCGCTGGCGGCGGTCGAGCCGACGCCGTTCCAGCGCGACCTCTCGCCGACGCACGCCAAGCGCCTGGCGCAGAAGATCGCCGAGAGCGACGCGTTCCTCGATCCGCTGATCGTCGTGCGCGGCGCCGACGGGCGGCTGTGGACGCCGAACGGCCGTCATCGCCTCGCCGCCGCCAAGGTGCTGGGGCTCAGGCAGATCACCGCACTGGTCTCGCCCGACGAGCACCTCGCCTTTCGCATTCTCGCGCTCAACACCGAGAAGGCGCACAACCTGAAGGATCGCAGCCTGGAGGTGATCCGCATGGCGCGGGCCTTGTCGGCGCGCGGCAAGTCGGCGAAGGAGACCGATCACGCCGCCGAGTTCGAGCACGCGGCGCTGCTCACCCTCGGCCTCTGCTACCTGCGCGACGGGCGCTTCGCCGGCGGCGCCTACAATCCCCTCCTGCGCAAGGTCGATCGGTTCAGCGGCAAGCCGCTGGCGACCAGCCTGCGCGAGCGCGAGGGCTACGCCGAGAAGCTGCTGGCGATCGACGCCGAGGTGAAGCACATCATCGCCGCGCTGCAGGCGCGCGGCTTCACCTCGCCGTACCTGCGGCCGCTGATCGTCGCGCGCATCAACCCGGTGCGCTTCCACCGCGCCAAGAAAGGCGACACCGCACCGCCGATGCCGCTGCCGGCGGCGCTGACGCGGATGACGGCGGCGGCGAAGAAGTTCGACGCCGGCTCGGTACGCGAACGCGATCTGGCGCTGGTCGCGGCGGTGGCGAGCGACCCCGATTGATTCGCTAGCGCCAGCGACCGGTCACGTACGCACCGATCCCGACCACCACGATCGTTACCGCCGCGGCGCCGAACCAGGGGAACAGCACCTGCGGGTCGTGCTGCGGCCCGACCGCGCGTAGGATCCACAGCCCGGCGAAGATCAGGCAGAGGATCAGCAGGGCGGAGATGATCATCGTGCCGTAGCCCTTGCTCTCGTCATCGGCCATGGCGCTGTCTCCGACCTGGCGGCGCTCCTGTCAACCGGCGGCGTGCCGTATTAGGACGGTGCCGCCGCGCGTCCCGCCGCGGCGCCACAGCGAGGAGGAGCGATGAAGTTCGGACTGATGTACGCCAACGCTGGCCCGTTCGCCTACCCGGAGATGCTCACCCATCTCGCGCAGACCGCCGAGCGCACCGGGGTCGAGTCGATGTGGACGGTCGAGCACGTCGCCATTCCGGTCGGCTACCAGTCGACCTATCCGTACGACGCCTCGGGCAAGATCCCGGCCCCCGACCAGATGCCGATGCCCGATCCGCTCATCGCCCTCACCTACGCCGCGGCGGTGACCAGGACGCTGCGCCTGGCGACCGGCATTCTCATCCTGCCGCAGCGCCACCCGCTCTACACCGCCAAGGAGGTCGCGACGCTCGACGTGTTGTCGCACGGCCGCGTCATCCTCGGCATCGGCATCGGCTGGCTGCAGGAGGAGTTCGCCGCGCTCGGCATTCCGTTCGAGGAGCGCGCCGCGCGCACGGCCGAGGCGGTGCGCGCCATGCGCTCGCTGTGGAAGGACGAGGCCGAGCCGTTCCACGGCAAGTTCTATCGCTGGGAGAAGCTCGAGGTGCATCCCAAACCGGTCCAGAAGCCCGGCGTGCCGATCGTCGTCGGCGGCCACACCGAGCTCGCCGCGCGCCGTGCCGCGCGCTACGGCGACGGCTTCTTCCCCGGCGTCGCCGACGACGAGAAGCTCAAGTGGCTGCTCGGCATCATGCGCGAGGAGTGCCAGAAGATCGGCCGCGACCCGAAGACGATCGAGATCACCTCGGGCCGCGCGGTGCCGAGCCCCGACAGCGTCAAGCAGCTCGAAGACCTCGGCGTCTCGCGCTTCATGGTGCCGCCGCCGGCGTTCGACCCGGAGGGCATCACGGCGGGGCTGGAGAAGCTCGGCGGGCTGATCGCGAAATTGTAACGCCCCCCCGGTGCCGTCGCAGTGCGATCTTCCCTCCCCCGCGCAGCGGGGGAGGGTCAGGGTGGGGGCAGGCCCGACCAGCTCTCGGTCGCCTGCGGTCCCGCTGCCGGCTTCACCTCGACCGGGA
Organism: Deltaproteobacteria bacterium; assembly: GCA_033764095.1. GTDB lineage: Bacteria > Desulfobacterota > Binatia > HRBIN30 > CADEER01 > JBDTMT01. Next base: position 25,516 of record JANRJF010000220.1, read on the forward strand.
TGCCGGTCAGGTGCGCCATGCCCGAGACGCGCTCCAGCGCGTCGGGGCCGTCGGCGGCAAGCAGGTTGACGTTCACGCCGCTGGTCTTGCTGGCGACGCTGAGCCCGCTGGCGACCTGATGGCCCCAGCCGTGCGGCAGCGCGACGGTGCCGGGCATCAGGTCGTCGAGCAGGCGGACCGGCACGCGCACGGTGGCGGTCGCCGAGCTGACGTCGGCGAGATCGCCCTCGGCCAGGCCGGCGCGCGCCGCATCGCTCGGGTGGACGTAGAGGAAGTTGGTGTGGCGACCGCCGGAGATGAACTCGGGGTCGTTGTGCGTCCACGAGTTGTGCGTGTTGACGTGACGGCGCGTGATCAGCTTCAGCCGTCCCGCGTCGGCCTGCTCGCGGGCGAAGTCGGCCTCCAGCTTGGCCGCCTGCTCCAGCAGCGGCGGCGGCGCCAGGTGCAGCTTGCCGTCGTCGGTGACGACGCGCTGGCCGAGATAGTCGTCGGCGCGGTGCGGCGGGCGCGGTACGCCGTGCGGGTGCTTCAGCAGCTCGGCGAAGCTGCCGTGCCGGGTCGCGCGCAGCAGCAGCGAGAGGAAAAAGCGCTGCGGGATCGCCGGCTGACCGCTGCGCCGCGCCGAGTAGAGCCGCATGGCGACTTCCATCAGCTTCTGCGCCGCGCGCGAGCCGAACAGATTGACGCCGCTGGCGCGCGCCAGGTCGACGTAGATCGATGCCTCGTCGCGCTGCTCGCCGTCCGGCTGCACCACCGGCTCGGTCGCCTGCAGGTAGGGCCGCGACTGCAGGCCGAGCATGAGGGGAAAGATGAACGGCAGGTCGGGGCGCTCGAACGGCGTCGTGCACGGCAGGATGTAGTGCGCCAGCGACCCGGTCTCGTTGCGGAAGATGTCGAGCGTCACCAGCAGCTCGAGCTGCTGGAACGCCTCGCGCATGCGGCCGGCGTTGGCCATCGTCACCAGGGGATTGCCGCCGGTGACGAACAGCGCCCGCACCTGGCGATCGCCTGGGGTGAGAATCTCGTCGGCCAGCACGCCGCCGGGGAAGGCGTCGTTGACCGTGCGCAGGCCGCCGACGCGCGACGGCTCGTCGCGCATCAGCACGCCGTGCTTCACGCCGAAGGCGGCGAAGTCCATGATGCCGCGCCCGACCAGCGTGCCGCCGAGCCGGTCGAGGTTGCCGGAGACGGCGTTGATCACCTCCTGGATCCAGAAGGCGAGCGCGCCGTTGCCGCCCATGTTGACGCCGGTCGAGCAGTAGAGCGCCGCGCCGCGCGCGTTGCGGTAGGCGGCGACCATCTCGCGCAGCGTCGCGGCGGGAATGCGCGTCACCGTCTCGCTGCGCTCGGCCGGCCAGGCGGCGGCGAGCTGCGCGACCGCGTCGAAGCCGGTCATGTGGCGCGCCACCCGTTCGCGGTCGACGCCGCCGCTGGCGATCAGCTCGTTGAGGAACGACAGGTAGAAGAAGACGTCGGTGCCGGGGCGGATGAAGACGTGCGTGCCGGCGACCTTGGCCGACTCGGTGCGGCGCGGATCGACGAAGTAGACCCTGCCGCCGCGCGCGCCGATCTCCTTCAGCCGCTTGGCCGGGTTGGAGACCTGCAGGAAGCTCCACTTCGACACCACCGGATTGGCGCCGACGACGATCAGGCACTCGGTGCGGTCGACGTCGGGGAACGGCTGGGTGAACGGGAAGCCGTAGAGGTGGCGGGCGACGGCGAACTTGTTGGCGCAGTCCTGCGTCGCCGAGGCGTACATGCTGTGCGAGCCGAGCGCGTCCATGAAGCCTTGCGCGAACACCGGGTGCAGGACGCCGAAGCCGGCGGCGGTGCCGACGTACATGGCAATCGCGTTGGGGTGGTGGTCGCCGCGCAGCTGCCGCACCTTGGCGCCGATCTCGCTCAGCGCCTGGGCCCAGGAGATCTCCTGCCAGCTGCTGCCGAGGCGCTTGAGCGGTACCTTCACCCGGTCGGGCGAGCCGAACAGCTTGTGCTGCTTGAGGCCCTTCATGCAGCCGAAGCCGTCGGTGGCGACGTGCGCGGCGTCGGGCCGGATGTCCACGACCGTGTTGCCGTCGACATCGACCTCCAGTCCGCAGAGCGCCTCGCAGATGCGGCAGAAGGTGTGCACTGTCCTGGGCATGGCTTCTTTCACCACAAAGGCACCAGGACACCAAGGTGTCTTTGTGGTGAAAGGCGGGCACGCTTGCTAAGCACCGACCCTGCTATGCGCTACAGCCGATCGCTGATTCCCACCCTGAAGGAAAACCCCGCCGATGCCGAGGTCGTCAGCCACAGGCTGATGGTGCGCGCCGGCATGCTGCGCCAGGTGGCGCGCGGCATCTACGACTTCCTGCCGCTCGGGTTGCGCGCCGTCCGCAAGGTCGAGCGCATCGTGCGCGAGGAAATGGACCGTACCGGCGCCCAGGAGATCCTCATGCCGACCGTCTGCCCGGCCGAGCTGTGGCAGGAGAGCGGCCGCTGGGACCACTACGGCAAGGAGCTGCTGCGCATCCGCGACCGCAACGACCGCGACTTCTGCTACGGCCCGACGCACGAGGAAGTGGTCACCGACATCGTGCGCCGCGAGGTGCGCTCGTATCGCGACCTGCCGCTCAACCTCTACCAGGTGCAGAGCAAGTTCCGCGACGAGATCCGGCCGCGCTTCGGGCTCATGCGCGGGCGCGAGTTCGTCATGAAGGACGCCTACTCGTTCCACGTCGACGTCGACGACTGTAAGCGCGAGTACCAGGTGATGTTCGACGCCTACACCCGCATCTTCCAGCGCTGCGGGCTGACCTTCCGGCCGGTCGAGGCGGCCACCGGCGCGATCGGCGGCAGCATGTCGCACGAGTTCCACGTGCTGGCCGCGTCGGGCGAGGACGCCCTGGTGAGCTGCGCGCGCTGCGGCTACGCCGCCAACGTCGAGCAGGCAGCCATCCCGGCGGTCCCGCCGGTGGTGCACGCCGGCACGCCGAAGGC
>JANRJF010000221.1:0-4774 GCA_033764095.1 Deltaproteobacteria bacterium
TGGGACTGGACGCTGGAGAAGTTCTACCACCACTGGTTCCAGTCCGACGCCGACATGCTCGGCCTGATCAACGAGCTCGGGGCCAGCGACAAGGTGATCTTCAACCGCCCGTCGACGGTGGTCTACTACGACGGCAAGTTCTACCCGTTCGACTCGCCGATGCGCTGGGTGACCTTCCCCGGCTTCGGGTGGAGCGACGTGGTGCGCTTCGGCGCCGTCGGCGCCTACTTCAAGGCGCTGCCCAACGGCATCGCGCTGGAGAAGTACACCGCCGACGCCTGGCTGCGTCGCTGGCTCGGCGAGCGCGCCTACGACGTCGTGTGGCGGCCGATGCTGGTCGGCAAGTTCGGCCTCGACTTCTACAAGGACATCAACCTCGCCTGGCTGTGGGCGCGCATCAAATCGCGCACCATGAAGCTCGGCACCTTCGAAGGCGGCTTCCAGGCCTTCCTCGACCTGCTGGCGCAGCGCGTGCAGGCGCAGGGGGCGGCGTTGACCCTGAACGCGCCGATCCAGCAGGTGACCGCGAACCCCGACGGCACGTTGACCGTCGCCGCTCCCGACGGGCCGCTCACCGTCGACCACGTCATCGCCACCACCTCGCCGCGCCTGCTGGCGCGCCTGGCGCCGCAGCTGCCCGACGCATACCGCGGCCAGCTGCTCGGCCTGAAGAGCCTCGGCGCGGTGGTGATGGTCATCACGCTGAACCGCCAGCTCACCGAGCACTATTGGTTCAACCTGCCGAAGGAAGCCGGCTTCCCGTTCCTGGCGCTGGTCGAGCACACCAACTTTCTCTCGCGCGAGCACTACGGCGGCGACCACATCCTCTACTGCGGCGACTACCTGGCGCCCGACCACGAGTACTTCCAGCTCTCGCCCGACGCGCTGCTGGAGCGCTTCCTGCCGGCGCTGGCGCGCTTCAATCCCGCCTTCGACCGTTCGTGGGTCAAACGCCACTGGCTGTGGCGCGCCGACTATGCGCAGCCGATCCCGCTGCTCAACCATTCGCGCAACATTCCGGCGGTCACGACGCCGCTCAACGGCCTCTGGTTGGCGAGCATGAGCCAGGTCTATCCGTGGGACCGCGGCACCAACTACGCCGTGCAGCTCGGCCGCCGCGTCGCCCGCTTCGCCATGGGCACCGAGGTCGAGAAGCCGCTGGTCGGCTGATCGCCGCGGCGGATTGGCCGCCTGTCGATCTGGCCCGGCCCGGATCGACTCACGGGTGAACCGCGCGATGCGGCGCCGTGAGGACGCTCGACGAGGGCCCGCCGACGCGCGCAACCAGACTGGAGGATCACCGATGGCGTACGTGGACGGCTTCGTCGTACCGGTCGCGAAGAAGAACCTGGCGGCGTACCTGAAACTGGCCCGCAGGGCCGGCAAGATCTGGCGCGAGTACGGCGCCCTGGAGTACCGCGAGTGCGTCGCCGACGACGTGAAGGTCGGCAAGTGGACGTCGTTCCCGCGCAGCGTGAAGCTGAAGCCGAACGAGACGGTGATCTTCGCGTGGATCGTCTACAAGTCGCGCGCCCAGCGCGACCGCGTCATCGCCAAGGTGATGAACGACCCGCGCCTGCACATGGACATGGCGTCGGCGCCCTTCGACGGCAAGCGCATGATCGTCGGCGGATTCAAGGTCGCGGTCGAGCGATAAGCTGTCGCCGGCGCCGCTTCACCACCACGACACGGCGGCACCACGACACCACGGCGGCCGTTGTGTTCCGTGGTGTCGTCGTGTCGTGGTGGTGAAGCGGCGCCGGCGCAACCGCGTCGCTCACGCGATCTTGCGCCGCCGGTGCTCCTCGAACGACACCGGCTGCGGCACCACCAGGCCGGCGGGCAGCGAGAGCCGGAACAGCGAGCCGTCGCCGAGCTGGCTGGTGGCGTGCACGCGGCCGCCGAGCAGGTCGACGAAGCGCTTGACGATGTAGAGCCCGAGACCGACGCCGGCGGTGCTGGCGTCGGTCGGCGCCTGGTGGAACATGTCGAAGATCTTCGGCAGCTGCTCGGGCGGAATGCCGATGCCGGTGTCGCGCACCTGCACGTCGAGCTGGCGCGTCTTGAGGTCGAGTTGCACCACCACGGTCACGGTGCCGCGCTTGGTGAACTTGAGCGCGTTGCCGATCAGGTTGCGCACGACGATCTTCAACTTCACCGGGTCGGTGCGGATGAGGTCGGTGGTGCGCGGCACCTCCCAGCGCAGTGCCACGCCCGGCGCGCGCGGGATCTGGTCGGTCTCGTGCTGCAGCTCGCTGAGCAGCGTGCGCAGGTCGACCTCGCGCAGCTGGACGCTGTTGCGGCCCGCCTCCAGGCGATTCACCTCCAGCGTCGCGTTGATCAGCTCGAGCAGCGAGTGGGCGTTGTCGCGCAGCCGGCCGAGCACCTCGGGCTGCTCGCCGCGCACCGGCCCGAAGGCCTCGTCGCGCAGCAGGTCGGCGTAGCCGATGATCACGTTGAGCGGGGTGCGCAGCTCGTGCGACATGGTGGAGAGGAATTCCGACTTCAGGTTGTTGGCGCGGCGCAGGTCGTTGACCAGGCGGACGTTGTTGAGCACGATGCCGACGTGCTGGGCGACGCCGCGGAAGAGCTCGCGGCCGCGGTCGGAGAAGCGCGCCGAGACGCCCTGCGTCCCGACCAGCAGCACGCCGATCGGCACGGTGCGGCGCAGCAGCGCCGCACCGAGCAGCGAGCGCGTCTCGCAGCGCTGCATGAGCAGGGCGACGGCGGGATCGGCGGTCTCGTCGGTCAGCGTCAGGTCGCGCGCCGCCAGCACCTGGTCGACGAGCGGGAAGGCGCCGGCGCCGAACTCGACGCCGCGCAGCCGCGCGATCGGTTCGGGCAGCCGGCCGGCGCCGCCGACGATCAGGTAGCCGTCGCCGTGCTCCTCGCGCAGGACGATGACGCTCCAGCTGGCGTGCAGCGCGCTGCGCACCACGCCGGCGATGCGGTCGAGCACGTCGTCGGCGTCGAGCGAGTCGTTGATCTCGCGCGCGATCGCCACCAGGCTCTGGCTGTTCGCGGCTTCCTCCTCGCTGCGCGTCGTCTCGACGAACAGCGCGAAGCGGTGCAGGTCGAAGTAGTACGCGCCGAGCAACGAGATGCCGCCGGCGGCGAGGTCGATGAACAACAGGTAGCCGGCCGGCACCGCGACCGGCGGCGCCACGGCGAGCAGCGCTCCCATCGACACGGCCGCGGTGGCGACCAGCGCCGCCTGGCCGCGGACGCCCCAGGGCAGCAGCAGCGAGGTGCCGGTCATCAGGCAGATGGCGGCCAGGGCGGTGAGCTCGCGCGGCGTGCCGGTGGCGGCGCCGAAGCCGTGCAGCAGCACCGCGATCAGGCACCAGGTGGCCAGGTTGACGCGCTGCAGGATGCCGCGCCGCAGCCAGATCCGGCGGCCGAGCAGCAGCGGCGCGAAGGTGAGGATCTGCAGGCCGAAGACGACCAGGAAGACGCCGAAGGTGGCGGGATAGAAGATCAACTCGAAGACGCCCGAGGCGGCGATCAGCGCCAGGAAGATGCCGACCGTCAGCGTCAGCCGCTCCGCCGTCAGGTGCTCGGTCTCGCCGCGATAGGCGGCGCTCAGGGACGAATCGTCGAACACGGCGGCGTATTCGAGCAAGTTCGACGCCAGGCTGGTCGCCTGGCCTGCGGACTGATCGGCGCAGCCGGGTTGGACGAAAGTGCGCCATGGACGCCGCGCGGGGCCGGTCGAAAACCGCCGCCGCGGTCGCGAAAGGACCACCCCGCACGGGAAGAGGCCATGCGCGATGCGGCACGCCGCGCTCCGGTGCACGGCCCTTCCGCCGCCGTGACCGGCGCGCCCGGCGCGTGGTAGCGTCGCCCGCGCGCGAGCAGGCGAACGGGGCGTGGACAACCAGGTGGACGGCACGGCCGGGCAGCTTCTCGCGTCGCCCCCGGGGGCGCTGGCGCGGCTCGCCGAACGGCTCGCCCGCCGCCCCCACCGCGCCTGCTGCATCGGCATCGGCCTCGCCATGGGCGGGGCGCTGGCGATTGCCGCCGTCCGACCGCTGTGGTTCGACGAGATCTTCACCTGGGAGATCGCCACCCGCCCCAGCCTGGGCGCGCTGCTCGCGGCGCTCGGTCCGATGGATCCGAGCCCACCGCTGCACTACCTGCTGGTGCGTGCCGCGCACGCGCTCGCCGGCACCGGCCAGGTCGCCACCCGGTTGCCGGCGCTGGTCGCCTTCCTGCTGACGTTGATCATGCTCTATCGGCTGGCGCTGCCGCTCGCCGGTCCGCTGTTCGCGCTCGCGGTCGTCGCCGCGCTGCCGTTGACGCCGGCGCTGGACTACGCCGCCGAAGCGCGGCCCTACATGCTGCTGATGGCCTGTGCTGCGGCGGCGCTGCTGGCGTGGCGGGAGGCCACCGCGGGCGCGCACCGGCGCGCTGGCTTGTGCGCGCTGCTGCTGGCGCTCGCCGCCGCGCTCTACGCCCATTTCTATGGCTTCCTGCTGTTCGTGCCGATCGCGGTGGGCGAGGCGGTGCGCGGCTGGCGCAGCCGGCGCATCGATCTTGCGATCTGGGGCGTGATGGCGTTGGCCGCGGCGCTCGCCCTGCCGCTGCTGCCGCTGGCGCGCCAGTGCCTGGCGCTGCGTCCGACCTTCTGGGCCACCCCGACGCCGCGCCGGCTGGTCTGGGCGCTGACGCTGTTCGCATCGGTCGGCCTGGTGGCGGTGCTCGCCGCGCTGCTCGCGTTCGGCGCCGCCTGGCGCGGGCGCCGGGGCGTGGCGGCGCCGCCGCGCCCCGCCCC